>JBBSRN010000012.1:0-19785 GCA_038242985.1 Propionibacteriales bacterium
CGCGCCCGCACCACGATCCTCGCCGCTGACGCGGTGTCGATCATGGCGGCGGTGATCTTGTTCATCTTCGCGATCGGGGTGGTGCGCGGGTTCGCGTTCGCGCTGGGCCTCACGACCCTCATCGACGTGTTCGTCGTGTTCTTGTTCACCAAGCCGTTGGTCACGCTGCTGGCGCGCACGGAGTTCTTCGGCCAGGGGCACAAGCTCTCCGGCCTCGACCCGGCCCACCTGGGCATCTCGGGCCGCAAGGTGTCCCAGACCGGGCGCAGCACTGGAGGGGAGTCCTGATGGGACGCGTCAGCACATTCGGTCAACACCTGTACGAGGGCAAGGTCTCGTTCAACTTCGTCGGACGTCGCAAGCTCTGGTACTCCATCTCGTTAGCCATCGTGGTGCTCGCCGCCGTGGCCTTCGGCGTCCGCGGTTTCAACCTCGGCATCGAGTTCAAGGGTGGAGTGGAGTTCACCGCCCAGGTGCAGAAGGCCGATTCACAGACCGTCGACGACCTCACCGCAGCCATTCGCGACGCCGGTGTGCCCGAGGCCGGTGATCCGATCGCCTCCACGTCGGGCAGCTCCGCGATCCGCATCCAGACGCGCGCGCTCACCCAGGACCAGGCGTCGGTGCTGCAGGACGCGCTGACCCAGGCTGGCGCCTCGGAGGTCAGCCAGAACCTGATCGGTCCCAGCTGGGGTGAGCAGGTGGCCAAGAAGGCACTGACCGGCCTGGTGGTGTTCCTGGTGCTGGTGGTCCTGTTCATCTGGGTCTACTTCCGCGAGTGGCGGATGTCGGTCGCAGCGATCGTCGCCCTGGGCCACGATCTGTTGATCACCGCAGGCATCTACGCCTGGTCCGGATTCGAGGTCACGCCCGCCACGGTCACCGGTCTGCTCACGATCCTCGGCTACTCGCTGTACGACACCGTCGTCGTGTTCGACAAGGTGCGCGAGAACACCAGACGCATCCCGGACTCGACGCTCAACACGTACTCCGAGCAGGCGAACCTGGCCGTCAACCAGACGTTGGTGCGTTCGATCAACACGTCCATCACGGCGCTGCTGCCGGTGTTCGCCCTGCTCGTGGTCGGCGCTGCGGTGCTGGGCACGGGGCCGTTGAAGGACCTCGCACTCGCCCTGTTCGTCGGCATGGCTGCAGGAACCTATTCCTCGATCTGCATCGCCACGCCGTTGGCGGCCCAGCTCAAGGAAAAGGACCCGATGATCGTGGAGCACACCAAGCGCGTGCTGGCCCGCCGGGCCAAGAGCGACGTGCTGCCGGTGGCAGCCCCGGCGGGGGCGACCGCCACCCGCACGGTGGCACCCTCGGGGGCCTCCAAGCGCAGTCAACCGTCGCGATCGCCCCGCTCGCAACGCCCCAAGGGCGGCTCGTGAGCGATCCACGGGCATGGCATGCTGAACCCGACGAAAACCCCGCGGCGGAGACCGTCCCGCGGCCACCTATGGAGGAATCACGATGAAGGCATCCCTCGTACTCGCGGGCGCCATCCTGCTCGGCTCCACGTTGACCGCCTGTGGCGGCGGCGCTGACGAGGCGTACTGCAAGGACCTGAAGTCGGCCACCAAGACCTTCGACAATCTGCAGAGCGGTGACGTCGGCGGCCTCGAGAAGGCCTTCAACACGTTCCACAAGCTCGCCGGCGAGGCCCCGAGCGAAGTCGAGTCCGACTGGAAGGTGCTGGACGACGGCATCACCAAGGTCGAGAAGTCCCTGTCCGATGCCGGCATCAAGTTCTCGGACTTCGCGAAGATCCAGTCCGGTCAGCTGCCCGAGGGCGTCGACCCGACCAAGCTGCAGAAGGTGGCCGCGACGTTCACCACGCTGAGCGATGAGAAGTTCACCGACGCGGGCAACGCGATCCAGAAGCACGCCAAGGACTCCTGCGACGTCACCCTCAAGTGACCGAGCACCTCGCAAGCAGCGCCGTGTCGAGCATCGAGCAGCTGATCGACGCGCACACGCGGGTGATCCAGGACTGGCCGGCACCCGGAGTCGTGTTCCGCGACATCACGCCGCTGCTCATCGACATCGCGGTCTTCGAACGGGTCGTTGACGCCATGACCGCCGCCGCAGTCGATCTGGGTGGCGTCGACGTCGTCGCGGGCGTGGAGGCCCGGGGTTTCATCTTCGGCCCGGCTGTCGCCATGCGTCTCGGCGTGGGATTCGTCCCGGTCCGCAAGCAGGGCAAGCTGCCGGCCGAGGTGCACGAGGCGGAGTACTCGCTGGAGTACGGCACCGCGACGCTGGAGATCCACGTCGACGCCATCGGCGCAGGTCAGCGAGTCCTGCTGATCGACGACGTGCTCGCCACCGGCGGCACCCTCGGTGCGGTCGACGACCTGGTGAAGCGTTGCGGTGGGGTCACGGTGGGCGCGGTGCTGCCCATCGAGATCACGGCTCTGGGCGGGCGCCAGGCGCTGGCACCCATGCCCGTGATCACCCTGCGTGCCTACTGAGCTGTTCTCCAGCTGACCTGTTTTCGATCTAGATTCTGCACGGGAGGTGTTGACGATGAGTCAGAACACGATCCGCATCACTGCTGTGGTGCTGGCGGCGCTGTTGGTGATCGGCACGGCTGCGACCCTGATCGGGCAGCTCGGCTGAGACCGGCGGCTACCATGGAGGTCGATCCGAGGAGGGTGCGTGGCTGATCGCGTCGATGCTGCACCGGGGGAGTCGAAGACCGACTCCGCACCGGCGTCCGCGCGGGTCCGCAACCGCCTGGCACGCATCGGATCCAGGCCCATCTCCGCAGATGCGGTCCTCGATCCGCTGCTGACGATCCACCGGGCCAACCACCCCAAGGGCGAGGTCGCGTCGATCCGCAAGGCCTACGACGTCGCCGATCGGATGCACGCGGGCCAGACCCGCAAGAGCGGCGATCCATACATCACCCACCCCCTCGCGGTCACCACGATCCTCGCCGAGCTGGGCATGACGGCACCCACGTTGTGTGCGGCCCTCCTGCACGACACCGTCGAGGACACCGCCTACACGCTCGACGAGCTGCGCGCGGACTTCGGCGACGAGGTCGTGCGACTGGTCGACGGCGTGACCAAGCTGGACAAGGTCAAGTACGGCGACACCGCCCAGTCCGAGACCATTCGCAAGATGGTCGTGGCGATGAGCCGGGACATCCGGGTCCTGGTCATCAAGCTCGCCGACCGTCTGCACAACATGCGCACCCTGCGGTACCTGCGTCAGGACAAGCAGGAGCGCATCGCCCGCGAGACCATCGAGATCTTCGCTCCGCTGGCCCACCGACTGGGCATGAACACCATCAAGTGGGAGCTGGAGGACCTCGCGTTCGCCACGTTGCACCCCAAGGTCTACGACGAGATCGTCCGGCTGGTCGCTGATCGGGCACCATCGCGCGAGGAGTTCCTCGAACGCGTGGTGCGCGACGTCGAGTCGGACCTGCGGCACAGCAAGCTGAAGGCCACCGTCACGGGTCGGCCGAAGCACTACTACTCGATCTACCAGAAGATGCTGGTCGGCGGTCGGGACTTCACCAACATCTTCGACCTGGTCGGCGTACGGATCCTGGTGGACTCCCTGGCCGACTGCTATGCCGTCCTGGGCGTGCTGCATGCCCGCTGGAATCCGATCCCGGGGCGCTTCAAGGACTACATCAGCGTCCCGAAGTTCAACATGTACCAGTCGCTGCACACGACCGTGATCGGCCCGCAGGGCAAGCCCGTCGAGCTGCAGATCCGGACGCGCGCCATGCACCGCCGCGCCGAGTACGGCGTCGCAGCGCACTGGAAGTACAAGGAGGACCAGTCCACCGGGACCGACTCCCGCAAGCACGGCGGCGCCGGGGTCAGCGACGCCGGGCACGACCCGGCAGACCTGGTCTGGCTGCGCGAGCTGCTGGACTGGCAGTCCGAGACGTCGGACTCCGTGGACTTCCTGGACTCGCTGCGCTTCGAGATGCACAGCAGCGGGGTCTACGCCTACACGCCGCGCGGCGACCTGATCCAGCTGCCCGAGAAGTCCACGCCGATCGACTTCGCCTACGCGGTGCACACCGAGGTGGGCCACGCCTGCATCGGCGCGCGGGTCAACGGGCGACTGGTGTCGTTGGAGTCCAAGCTGGTCACCGGTGACGTCGTCGAGATCTTCACCTCCAAGACCGCCGACGCCGGCCCGAGCCGCGGCTGGCTCGACTTCGTGGCCAGCCCGCGAGCGCGCAACAAGATCCGGCAGTGGTTCACCAAGGAGCGGCGCGAGGAAGCCATCGACCTGGGCAAGAACCTGATCGCCAAGCAGATGCGCAAGGAGGGCCTGCCGCTGCACCGCCTGTTCAAGCGCGACACCCTCGAGACGGTGGCGCACGAGCTGCAGCTGGCTGACGTCTCGGCGCTCTACGCCGCCGTGGGCGAGAACAACGTGGGGCCGCAGAACGTGGTCGAGCGAGTCATCGACCTGGCCGGCGGGCGTGAGGGCGCTGCTGACGACCTGGCCGAGGCGACCACCCTGGTGCGGACCGGTCGCCGGGGTCGGGACCGGCACACGACCGATGCGGGCGTGCTGGTCGACGGCCTCGACGGCGATGCCATGGTCAAGCTCGCCCGGTGCTGCACCCCGGTGCCCGGAGACGACATCCAGGGCTTCGTCACCCGTACGGCCGGCGTCTCGGTGCATCGCGTCGACTGCGTGAACCTCGCCTCGCTGCGCACCCAGACCGAGCGACTGGTGGCGGTGAAGTGGGCGCCGACGGGCAAGAGCACGTTCCTCGTCGCGATCCAGGTCGAGGCGCTGGATCGTTCCGGATTGTTGTCCGACATCACCCGGGTCATCTCCGACCAGCACGTCAACATCTTGTCGGCGTCGCTGTCGTTGGGGCGCGACCGCGTGGCCAAGAGCAAGTTCACCTTCGAGATGGCCGACTCCAAGCACCTCGGCCACGTGCTCGCCGCGGTCCGCACCGTCGAGGGCGTCTTCGACGTCTACCGCCTCACCCAGTAGTCCCCTCGCGAGTCACTGCGTCACCGCTGGGGAGTCACTGGGTCACCGCTGGGGAGTCACTGGGTCACCGCTGGGGAGTCACTGGGCGACGCGATGGGCCCGACCGTCGCCCCAGGTGCGCGGGAGCTTGGGTGCGATGCCCAGCAATTCCCCCACCGAGCGCTCGAACGCGGTGTCCGCGCCGAAGATGTCGGAGTGCCCGGCCACGACGATGCGCCACCCGAGCACGGTGCACAGGTAGGCCCTTCGTGCTTCGTCGTGGCGGCGATGCTCCGGATCGGTGTGGTACTCGCGTCCGTCGAACTCGACCCCCACCCGCACCTCGGGGTACGCGAGGTCCAGGAATCGACTCCGGCCGAAGGCGTCGACGACCTCGAACTGGCTGACGGGCGTGGGCATGCCGGCGTCGACCAGACGGAGTCGTTGCCACGACTCGCCTGGACTTGCTGCCAGCGGGTCGATCAGGAGCGCCAGCTCACGCGCCTGCAGGATCCCAGGAAATCCTTTGAGCGTGTACGTGGTGTGACTGACCTGATCGACGTCGACGAGGCCGACGCCAGCCATGCCGTCCGCGGCAGCGAGCGCGTGGGGGCGGTACAGGGTCCGCAACAAGTCCGTGGTGGTGCGCAACGGTGTCGTGAGCAGCACGCCGTCGATCTCCGCGATGTCTGCCGAGGCGATCTTCGCCTGGCGGCACTGCACCGTCGTCCGCCGCATGCGCGACTCACCGTGCGGGACCACGAAGGAGGGCTGGAGCAGGTACCGCTGTGACGGCTTGAACGTGTCGACGCCCCAGATCCATGCGGCAGTCTCGTTGCAGGCAACTGCATGTGCCGGCGCGATCCGACGAATCGAGGCAAGCCGTTGATCACGCGAATCGGTCACGGACTGGTCGACGTAGACCCCGCGGACGACCCGTCGGACGCGATGGGCGGCGACGGCCTCGTCGAGGAGCCGGCGGTTCCATCCGAATCCGCGCGCGTCGGCGGCTGTGAAGGGAAGGCCCTGGTGGATCGGGGTGCTCATGGGCCCGATCGAACACGGTGTACTCGAGGTCTGCCGCCCGCTGTCCACAGGACCGGAGAAGAGTGACTCCTCCGGCGTGACGCAGTGACTCCCCACCGGTCACTGAGTGACTCGCGAGCGGGGACTCAGTGACTCGCCAGGGTCAGGAGAAGTCGGCCTGAGCCTTCTGGGCCATGGCGAGGAAGGCTTCCTTCGACGCGATGTCCGCCTGCAGGTCCTTCACCTTCTTGGCGTCGTCCCTGGTCTCGGCAGCGGTCAACTTGTCCCGGGTCTCATCCAGAGCCCGTTCGAGCTTGCCGATCATGTCGTCGGCGCGAGCCGACTTCTCCGGGTCGGTGCTCTTCCACTTCTTCTCGCCGGCCTCGCGGACGGCGTTCTCGATCTTGCGGATGCGGCCCTCGAGCTCGGACATCCGGTCGCGAGGCACCTTGCCGGCGGCCTCCCACCGGTCGGCGATGTCGTGCCAGGCCTTCCGGGCAGCATCGGGGTCACCGATCGGGAGCAGCTTCTCGGCGTCGGTGAGGATCTCGAGCTTCTTGTCGGCGTTGACGGCGAACTCCGCGTCGAGCGCCGCATTGGCCTCATCGCGGGCGACGAAGAACACGTCCTGCGCTGCGCGGAACTTCTTCCAGAGCTTGTCCTCGACCTTGCGCGGCGCCGAGCCGGCCTTCTTCCATTGCGTCATGAGGTCGCGGTACTTGCCGGCGGTCGGGCCCCACTCGGTCGAGGACGACAGGGCCTCGGCCTCGACGATCAGCTTCTCCTTGACCTTCTGGGCGCCTTCCCGGGCCACGGCGACCTCACCGAAGTGGGCCTTGCGACGGCGGGTGTGGGTGGTTCGCGCCGAGCTGAAGCGGTGCCAGAGCGCGTCGTCTGCGGACTTGCTGAGGCGGGGGAGCGCCTTCCACTGGTCCAGCAGCTCACGGAGCCGGTCGGCGCCGTTGTTCCAGTCGTTGGACTCAGCGATCTTCTCCGCCTCGTCGACGATCCGCTTCTTGCCGGTCTCGGCCTCGGCCGTCTTGACGGCGCGCTCTGCCTTGCGCTCCTCGCGAGCCTTGTCGATGGCCGGAGTGAGCGCGTCGAGTCGGGCACCCAGTGCGTCGAGATCTCCGAGCGCCGCCGCGCCGGTGATCTGCTGTCGCACCTTGTCCACGGCCTTGGTGGCGTCGTCCGGGCTGACCGAGCCGCCCTCGAGGCGCCGCTCGAGCAGGGTGACCTCGGTGTCGAGCCCGTCGAAGCGTCGGGCGTACAGGGCCAGGCCCTCCTCGGGCGTGCCTGCCTGCCACTGGCCGATCTGGCGTTCGCCGTCGACGGTGCGGACGAAGACACGGCCTGCGTCGTCGATCCGGCCCCACCGGTGCGTCGCGCCGGACGTGGACTCCGCCGCAGGACGGTCGGCGCCGGACGTGGACTCCGCCGCAGGACGGTCGGCGCCGGACGTGGACTCCGCCGCAGGACGGTCGGCGCCGGACGTGGACTCCGCCGCAGGACGGTCGGCGCCGGACCCGGGCGCAGGACGATCAGCGTCATTCATGCCGACAGTCTAGGGATGAGTCTGCGGCGATCGGACCCACCGGGCTCGCGTACCCTGTGGGACGTGCTTCTCACGTCGTTCCCGGCCGGGCCGCTGCAGGCCAACTGCTATGTCGCCGCGCGGGGCCCGGGCACGGGCTGCCTCGTGGTCGACCCCGGCATGGACGCCATGTCGGGCCTGCGTCAGGTGGTCACCGAGCAGAACCTCACGCCACGGGCCATCCTCATCACCCACGGGCACTTCGATCACATGTGGAACGCCCAGGACGCGGCAGCCGAGTACGACTGCCCGGTCTGGATCCATCCAGCCGATCGGCACCTGCTGAGCGATCCGATGGCGGCCATCTCCACGCAGTCGGCCGCGATGCTGCGCCAGCAGCTGCAGCTGACCGACATCCCGGACTTCGTCGAGCCCGCTGACGTGCGTGACGCGATCGACGGCGGCGAGCTCGAGATCGACGGACTCCGCGTCCAGGTCGACCACGTGCCGGGCCACACGCCCGGGACGGTCTTCTACCGCATCGACTACGAGGGTCCCGAGGACGTCTCGCAGATCATGTTCAGCGGCGACTTCCTGTTCGCCGGGTCGATCGGGCGCACCGACCTCACCGGCGGATCGCACGACCAGATGCAGCAGAGCCTCCGCGATCGGGTGCTGCCGCTGGCCGACGACATCGTCGTCCTGCCCGGCCACGGGCCGCAGACCTCGATCGGCCGCGAACGCGCGACCAATCCGTTCCTCGCCGAGCTGGCAGGGTCCTGACGTGGCCAAGCTGAGCGGATTCCCCGAGTTCCTCCCCGCCGAGCGCAACGTCGAGCTGGCCGTGCTCGATCACCTGCGAACGGTGTTCGAGCTGCACGGCTTCGCGTCGATCGAGACCCGCGCGGTCGAGCCGGTCGAGCAGCTGTTGCGCAAGGGCGAGATCGACAAGGAGGTCTACACCGTCCGTCGCATCCACGAGACCGAGGAGAAGGCGGGCCAGGGCAGACCTGGTGACGCGCTCGCCCTGCACTTCGACCTGACGGTGCCGTTCGCCCGATACGTGGTGGAGAACGCCGGGCACCTGGAGTTCCCGTTCCGCCGTTACCAGATCCAGAAGGTGTGGCGCGGCGAGCGTCCCCAGCAGGGCCGCTTCCGCGAGTTCACGCAGGCAGACATCGACATCGTCGGCCGCGACGAGCTGGCGTTCCACTTCGACGTCGAGATCGCCCAGGTGATGTCCGAGGCGCTCGGCGGGCTGCCCGTCCCGGCCCTGACCCTGCAGGTCAGCAATCGCAAGGTGCTCGAAGGCTTCTACCTCGGCCTGGGAGTGGCCGAACCGACGACCGTCATGCCGATCGTCGACAAGCTGGACAAGCTGCCCGGCGAGAAGGTCCTCGAGCTGTTGCAGAGCGACGCCGGGCTCACGCCCGAGCAGGCCGCCCAGTGCCTCGCGCTGGCCGGGATCAGCAGCCCGGACGATTCGTTCGTCGCGGCCGTGCGCGATCTCGGCGTCGAGCATCCGTTGCTCGACGAGGGCCTCGCAGAGCTGGCGCTGGTCGTGAACGGGGCGGGCGGTGGGCAGAACGTCCAGGTGGTGGCGGACCTGCGGATCGCGCGGGGGCTCGACTACTACACCGGCACCGTGTTCGAGACCCGCATGGCCGGCTACGAGAACCTTGGTTCGATCTGCTCCGGTGGCCGGTACGACACCCTCGCCAGCGACGGCCGCGCGACCTACCCGGGCGTCGGCATCTCGTTGGGGGTGTCGCGGCTGTTGGTCCCGCTGATCGCCGACGGGCTGATCGCCGACCGGTCCGTGCCCAGCGCCGTGCTGGTGGCGCTGACCGACGAGACGGGCCGCGGCGAGAGCACCGACATCGCGCAGACGTTGCGTGCGCGGGGCATACCCACCGAGGTGGCAGCCGCACCGCAGAAGTTCGGCAAGCAGATCCGCTACGCCGAGCGCCGAGGCATCCCGTTCGTGTGGTTCCCTGCCGCAGGCGATGCTGGCCACCAGGTCAAGGACATCCGCACCGGTGACCAGGCCGATGCCGACCCGGCCATCTGGAATCCGCCGACCGAGGACCTGAATCCGCGCATCCTCGGGCCCACCGGCCCCTGACGCTGGCGAAACATCTCGTCAGCGCTTCTTCGGCCGGATGTTCGACCATCGGATCAACGCTTCAAGCGGCGGGGCGTCGCAGACGCAGAGAGGTCGTTCCGCGATCGCGGACGCTGATGGGCGGACGTTGCCGCGCCCCGCAGTCCCGAGCGAGATCTGGAGACTCAGTAGGGTTCGTCGTGGCGCGTCCCGAACCCGGGTTCCGCCACCGATGGACCACCACACCGTACGGCGACATCGGGAAGGCTCCGGGCGCGGCATCCAAGCGTCCCGGCTGACGCACTTCGACATCGAGGAGAATCACTCGTGATCCGCACGCATGACGCCGGAACCCTGACAGCCGCGCACATCGGTGAGCAGGTCACCCTCGCCGGATGGGTCGCGCGGCGGCGCGATCACGGCGGTGTCGCCTTCATCGACCTGCGCGAGTCCTCCGGCGTGGTCCAGGTGGTGGTGCGCGAGGACGTCGCGCACCAGCTCCGGTCGGAGTTCTGCCTCACGGTGACCGGCACGGTCAGCGCTCGACCCGAGGGCAACCAGAACACGGCGATCCCGACCGGCGACATCGAGGTCATCGCCGATGACGTCGAGATCTTGTCGACGTCGGCGCCCTTGCCGTTCGCCATCGACGATGGTGCGGCGACCTCGGCCGGGGCCGTCGGGGAGGAGGCACGCCTGAAGTACCGCTACCTCGATCTGCGACGCAGCGGTCCGGCTGCCGCGATCCGTCTGCGCAGCAAGGTCAACGCCGCGGCCAGGCGGGTGCTCGAGGCGGACGACTTCGTGGAGATCGAGACGCCCACGCTCACCCGGTCCACGCCGGAGGGCGCGCGCGACTTCCTGGTGCCGGCCCGACTGCGCCCGGGCAGCTGGTACGCCCTGCCGCAGAGCCCTCAGCTGTTCAAGCAGCTGCTGATGGTCGGCGGGATGGAGCGGTACTACCAGATCGCTCGGTGCTATCGCGATGAGGACTTCCGGGCCGACCGGCAGCCGGAGTTCACCCAGCTCGACATCGAGATGAGCTTCGTCGAGCAGGCCGACGTGCTTGCGCTGATGGAACGGGTGATCGGCCAGATGTGGGCGCTCAGCGGCCACGAGATCAGCACGCCGATCCCGCACATGACGTACGCCGACGCGATGCGCCGCTTCGGTTCGGACAAGCCGGACCTGCGGATGGGCCATGAGCTGGTCGAGTGCACCGAGTACTTCAAGGACACCGAGTTCCGGGTGTTCCAGGCCGAGTACGTGGGCGCCGTCGTCATGCCCGGCGGCGCCGCCCAGCCGCGCCGGCAGTTCGACGCCTGGCAGGAGTGGGCCAAGCAGCGCGGCGCCAAGGGCCTGGCGTACGTGACGATCAGCGACGACGGCGAGCTCGGTGGGCCGGTCGCGAAGAATCTGTCCGACGCCGAGCGGGCCGGCCTCGCCCAGCACGTCGGTGCCCAGCCCGGCGACTGCGTGTTCTTCGGCGCGGGCACGACGAAGTCGACCCGAGGACTGCTGGGCGCAGCGCGACTCGAGATCGGCGCGCGGTGCGGCCTGATCGACGAGTCGGCGTGGGAGTTCGTGTGGGTCGTCGATGCCCCGCTGTTCGAACCGTCGAGCGACGCGATCGCCTCCGGTGACGTCGCGGTGGGTGCCGGCGCGTGGACCGCGGTGCACCACGCCTTCACGTCGCCCCAGGACATCGATGGATTCGACGCCGACCCGGGCCACGCGTTGGCGTGGGCCTACGACATCGTCTGCAACGGCGTGGAGCTCGGGGGCGGTTCGATTCGTATCCACCGCGAGGACGTGCAGAAGCGCGTGTTCGCGCTCATGGGCATCGAGGAGGACGAAGCGAACGAGAAGTTCGGTTTCCTGCTCGAGGCGTTCACCTTCGGCGCCCCTCCGCACGGCGGGATCGCGGTCGGCATGGATCGCATCTGCGCCATGCTCGCCGGCGCGGACTCCATCCGCGAGGTCATCGCGTTCCCGAAGTCCGGTGGCGGCTTCGACCCGCTGACCGCCGCGCCCGCGCCCATCACCGCCGAGCAGCGCAAGGAAGCCGGCGTCGACACCACGCCGAAGGCGCCTGCCGCCGACGACGCCGACGTGGGTTGAGGTTTACCAGCAGGCCCCGGATTCTCTTCACTCCTGTGGGTGAATTTGCCCACAGGAGTGACAGCTTTCCGTGGCCTGCTGGTAAACCGAAAAGGCGGCGGCGGCGAGTAGGCTCGGGGCATGTCTTCTGAGGGGCTGTTCGACGTTCCGAACGAGGCGGCCAGGGCTCCGACGGGATCGGGCGGGGGGAGCCTGTCGGGCCATGCTCACTCATCGGCACCGCTGGCGGTGCAGATGCGTCCGCGCACGCTCGACGAGCTCGTCGGCCAGGAGCACCTGCTCGCCCCCGGGTCGCCGCTGCGGCAGCTGATCGACGGCGACCAGCCGCTGACCATCTTGCTGTGGGGTCCGCCCGGCACCGGCAAGACCACGATCGCCAGCCTGCTCAGCGCCCACACGAACCGTCGATTCGTGGAGGTGTCCGCGGTGTCGGCCGGGGTGAAGGAGGTCCGTGAGGTCATCGCCGGCGCGCGACGGGCCCTGGCCAACGGTGTCGAGACGGTGCTGTTCGTCGATGAGGTGCACCGCTTCAGCAAGTCCCAGCAGGACGCACTGCTGCCGGGAGTCGAGAACCGCTGGGTCTCACTCGTCGCCGCCACCACCGAGAATCCGCACTTCAGCGTGATCTCACCGCTGCTCAGTCGATCGCTGCTGCTGACCCTGCAGAGTCTGAGCGACGACGACATCGGTGTGCTGGTCGATCGCGCCGTCGTCGACGAACGGGGACTCGGCGGTGCGGTGACGTTGAGCGCCGAGGCGCGCGACCACCTGGTGCGGCTGGCCGGGGGAGACGGCCGCCGGGCACTGACCTACCTCGAGGCCGCTGCCGGCGCGGCCACCTCGCAGGACAAGTCCGTCATCGACGTCGAGGACGCCGCCCTGGCCGTGGACAAGGCCGCGGTCCGCTACGACCGCGACGGTGACCAGCACTACGACGTCATCAGCGCCTTCATCAAGTCGATCCGCGGTTCTGACGTCGACGCCGCTCTGCACTACCTCGCTCGGATGATCGAGGCCGGCGAGGATCCTCGATTCATCGCCCGGCGACTGATGATCCACGCCAGCGAGGACATCGGCATGGCCGACCCGACAGCGCTGCCGCTGGCCACCACGACGGCGCAGGCGGTGGCGATGATCGGGTTCCCGGAGGCCCGGATCCCGCTCGCCCAGGCTGTCATCCACCTCGCTGCAGCGCCGAAGTCAAATGCCGTGGTGGTCGCCATCGATCGCGCCCAGGCCGACGTGCGGGCGGGCAAGGTCGGTGCCGTCCCGCCGGCACTGCGGGACGCGCACTACGCCGGAGCCAAGAAGCTCGGCCACGGCCACGACTACGTCTACCCGCACGGCGACGCCCGTGGCGTGGTCGGCCAGCAGTACGCACCGGACGACGTCGACGGCGCGGCCTACTACGAGCCCACCGAGCACGGGTTCGAGGCGCGCCTCGGGGAGCGGTTGGCGATGATCCGCACGATCTTGCGCGACCGCTCGCGATAGGCTCGTCGTCATGTCGATCGAGGCCGTGCTCCTGCTCGCGACGGCCCTGCTGGCCGTCGTCGCGGTGACCGCAGCAGTGGTGGCCGTTCGCGCCGTCCGGCGCCTCGGCACCCATCAGACCTCCGACCTCGAGATCCCGCCCGGCGCAACCCCAGCTGCTCCACCGGTCCCGGCTGATCCGCCGCCGTCTGTACCGGCCCGGATCGTCCAGGGACGGGTCATCGTCACGCCGACCGAGCAACAGGTCGTCGCGACGGCGCTCGGACGGCCTGCGGTCCGGTTGTCGGTCCTCGCGTCCGGGCTGAGCCACGCCCTGCGCCCCGAGAGCCGTGATCGCATCGTGGCCCTGATGCGCCGTGAGTACCGTCAACGCCGTCGCCTGCGGCAGCGGGTGGCCCGCCACGCCGCCCGCACCGTGCCCGCTCAGGCGCTGCACCGCGACGCCACCTGGCTCGGCGCACCCGAGGCCGCGGCCCAGACGCGATCACTTCCCCGCGCGGTGGGCGAATGACCGGGCGCCTCGTGTGGCTCGCTGCCGGCGCAGCAGCCGGAGCATTCGCGACCGTCAAGGGACGCCGAGCCGCGTACCGGTTGTCCGTCCCCGGCCTCGTCGACCAGGCTGCCGCCCTCGGCGCCGGGTGGCGCGAGTTCACCGGCGAGGTGGCCACCGGCATGGCTGCCCGCACGGACGACCTGAGGACCGGCCTCGACCCCTCTCGCGCTCCGCTCACCGGGACTGCCGCCGCCCACACTGCCCAGACCGCACTGGATTCCACCTCCGCGAAGGATCGACCGACCCCGTGAAGACTCCGCATGCTCACCTCTGAGATCCGCCGCCGATTCCTCGACCACTTCGAGAAGGCCGGCCACACCGTCGTCCCGTCGGCGCCGTTGCTGCTGGACGATCCGAACCTGCTGTTCGTCAATGCCGGGATGGTGCCGTTCAAGCCGTACTTCCTCGGCCAGGAGACACCGCCGTGGCCGAACGCGACGAGCGTGCAGAAGTGTGTGCGCACCCTCGACATCGAAGAGGTCGGCAAGACGACGCGGCACGGCACGTTCTTCCAGATGAACGGCAACTTCTCGTTCGGCCAGTACTTCAAGGAAGGCGCCATCGAGCACGCCTGGACGTTGATCACCGGTCATCTGGACGACGGCGGCCTCGGTATCGACCCGGCCACGGTGTGGGTCACGGTCCTCGAGTCCGACCAGGAGTCGCGCGCGTTGTGGAAGAAGATCGCCGGTCTGCCCGACGAGCGGATCCAGGATCGCGGTCTGCTGGACAACTACTGGCACATGGGGGTGCCGGGACCCGGTGGCCCCTGCAGCGAGATCTACGTCGACCGCGGCCCCGAGTTCGGTCCCGACGGGGGGCCGGTCGTCGACGAGGACCGTTTCCTGGAGATCTGGAACCTGGTCTTCATGCAGGAGGAGATCACCGACGTCCGGGCCAAGGACCAGTTCGAGGTCGTCCGGCCGCTGCCGCAGCCCAACATCGACACCGGAATGGGCCTGGAGCGGGTCGCCTACCTGTTGCAGGGCAAGGCCAACCTGTACGAGATCGACGAGGTCTTCCCGGTCATCCAGAAGGCCTCTGAGCTCACCGGCCGCGCGTACGGCGCCAACCACGACGACGACGTCCGCTTCCGCGTGGTGGCCGATCACGTGCGCAGCGGTCTGATGCTCATGGGCGACGGCATCACCCCCGGCAACGAAGGCCGCGGCTACGTGCTGCGCCGCCTGCTGCGCCGCGCCGTCCGATCGATGCGCCTGCTGGGCTACGACGATCCGGCCCTCCCGGAGCTGCTACCGGTCAGTCTGGCCCAGATGAAGACGTCCTACCCCGAGCTCGAGGCCGACTTCGCCCGCATCTCGCAGATCGCGTACGCCGAGGAGGGGGCGTTCCGCCAGACCCTCGACAAGGGCACCCAGATCTTCGAGACCGCCGCCGCCGACATCGTGACGTCCGGCGGATCGGCCCTCAGCGGCAGCCAGGCGTTCGCGCTGCACGACACCTACGGCTTCCCCATCGACCTGACCCTCGAGATGGCCTCTGAACAGGGGCTCGCCGTCGACGAGGACGGATTCCGCGCGCTGATGGCCGAACAACGCTCGCGCGCCAAGGCCGACGCGAAGGCCAAGAAGGGCGGCCACGCCGACACGACCGTGTATCGCGGGGTGCTCGACGCGAGCGGTCCCACCGACTGGCAGGCCTACACCACGCTCGACACCGAGTCGCGGGTGCTGGCGCTGATCCAGGAGGGTCAGGGGGTGCCGGCGCTCGGTGCCGGATCGCTGGGCGAGGTGGTGCTGGACCGCACGCCGTTCTACGCCGAGTCCGGCGGTCAGCACGCCGACGCCGGCCTGCTGCGCTGGTCCACCTCGTCCGGCTCGGGCACGGCCGAGGTGCTCGACGTCCAGCGTCCCGTCAAGTCCCTGGTGGTGCACCAGGTGCGCGTCATCGACGGTGAGCTCACCGTCGATGCGCCGTTGCAGGCCTCGGTCGACCCGGCGTGGCGTCGCGGCGCCCGGCAGGCGCACTCGGGCACCCACGTGGTCCACGCAGCCCTGCGCGAGGTGCTCGGACCCACGGCACTGCAATCGGGCTCCTTCAACCGTCCCGGCTACCTCCGGCTCGACTTCGGCTGGGGCGGAGCGCTGTCACCTGGCCAGCTGCACGACGTCGAGGTGGCCTCGAACCGGGCGTTGCGTGAGGACCTGGCGGTCACGGCTCACACCATGTCGCTGCCGGCGGCACGCGAGTTCGGCGCACTGGCCCTGTTCGGCGAGACCTACGGCGAGGACGTGCGGGTCGTCGAGATCGGCGGTCCCTGGTCGCGCGAGCTCTGCGGTGGCACCCACGTCGAGCGCTCGTCCCAGATCGGCACCGTCGTGGTCACCTCCGACGGTTCCGTCGGCGCCGGCAACCGGCGCATCGAGGCGCTCGTGGGGCTCGAAGGATTCGAGTACCTGGCCCGCGAGCGCGACGTCGTGCGCCAGCTGACCGACCTGCTCAAGGCCCAGCCCGGTGACGTCCCGGCCCGGGTCCAGGACCTGGTCGACCGGCTCAAGGCCGTCGAGAAGGAGTCCGAGAAGCTCAAGGCGGCACAGCAGTCGGGTGCGGCTGCCGAGATCGCGGCGGCAGCACGCGACATCGGCGGGGTCGCCTTCGTCGGCCACCACGCCGCCGGCGTGGGCGGCGGCGACGTCCGATCGCTCGCGCTCGACATCCGGGGGCGGCTGCAGGATCGGGCAGCGGTCGTGGTCGTCATCGGCGATGCCGGCGACAAGCCGGCTGCGGTCGTCGCGCTGAACCAGGCGGCCCAGGATCGTGGCCTCAGCGCGAAGGACCTGATCGGGGTGCTCGGCCCGGTCATCGGTGGACGCGGCGGCGGCAAGGCCGATGTCGCTCAAGGCGGCGGCACCGACGTGTCCGCCATCCCCGCCGCGCTCGACGCCGTGGCCGCGGCGCTCTGATGCGCCGGGGTCGCCGGATCGGCGTCGACCTCGGCGATGTCCGCATCGGGGTTGCCGTGTGCGATCCGGACGGGATCCTCGCCACGCCGTACGAGACGGTCCCGGCCGGATCCGGTGCCCTGGCCCGGATCGCGGCGATCGTCCAGGAGATCTCGGCCGTCGAGTGCGTCGTCGGGATGCCGATCGGCCTGTCCGGGCGGGAGGGTCCGGCGGCGACGAAGGTGCGTGGTGTCTGCAACATCCTCTCACCGCTCATCGATCCCGTGCTCATCCGGCTGGTGGACGAGCGGATGTCTACGATGACTGCAGATCATCTCCTGCGCCAGCAGGGGAAGCGATCAGGTGTCGATCGTCGACAGGTCATCGACCAGGCCGCGGCCACGGTGATCCTGCAGACTGCTCTCGATGCCGAGCGGACCCGTGGGACCGCACCCGGTGAGACGTTCGCGATGACCCAGCCGACGACCCAACAGATGACCCAACAGATGACGGAGCGCGCCGATGACTGACGGTCTCGACCTGATGACAGGTGGCGGTGACTCCCCGGGCGGCAACGTTCCCGCGGCGGGTCGACGCCGCGCCGAGAAGCCGCCGCGCGCCCCCGGGGGGCGCCGTGTGGCCGTCGTGGTCGTGCTCATCGCCCTGGTGCTCGGCGTGTTCGTCGCGTACGGGAAGGCGCAGGACTACTTCAACGGGCCGGAGGACTACACCGGTCAGGGCATGGGCAAGGTCATGGTCGAGATCCCCGAAGGCGCCAACGGCCAGGACATCGCCAACGTGCTGAAGAAGGCAGGTGTGGTCAAGAGTGCCGAGGCGTTCTACCAGCTGAGCCTCACCGACGCGCGGTTCAAGGCGATCCAGGCCGGCTTCTACCAGCTGCGACTCAAGATGTCCTCGGACTTCGCCTTGCGCGAGCTGTCCGACCGCGCCAACCGGGTCGAGGGCAAGGTGACGATCCCCGAGGGCGCACGCGTCGACCAGGTGGTCGAGATCGTCAGCTCCTCCACCGAGATCTCCCGCAAGGACCTGCAGGCAGCGCTGAAGGACCCCGGCGAGCTCGGCCTGCCGTCGGGCGCCGAAGGCAATCCCGAGGGCTACCTGTTCCCGGCCACGTACACCGTCGAACCGGGCGAGACGGCCGCCGGACTGCTCAAGCAGATGGTGGGCAAGACGGTCGCGGTGGCCAAGGACCTGGACATCGGCAGCCGCGCCAAGGCGTTGGGCTACACCGGCGAGCAGGTCCTCACCGTCGCCAGCATCCTCGAGTACGAGGCCAAGGCCGACAAGGACTACGCCAAGGTCGCGCGGGTGCTCTACAACCGCCTCGACCAGAACATGCCGTTGCAGCTGGACTCGACGGTCTCCTACGTGAGTGGTCGCAAGGGCGACGTCTTCACCACCGATGACGAGCGCAACGCCGAATCGGCCTACAACACCTACAAGAACGCCGGTCTGCCGCCGGGCCCGATCGGCTCGCCCGGTGAGAAGACGATCGAGGCAGCGCTCAACCCGGCCGACGGCAGCTGGCTCTTCTTCGTCGCGGTCAACCTCGAGACCGGAAAGACGGTCTTCTCCGACACGTTCGGGGAGCACAACAAGGCCGTCGCGCAACTGCAGGAATACTGCAAGACCGCGCCGGATGGCGTCTGCGGATGAGGTGTGCCGTCCTCGGCTCACCGATCGGGCACTCGTTGTCGCCGGTCATGCACCGCGCTGCATACACCGAGCTCGGCCTGGACTGGGCCTACGACGCGGTCGAGGTGCCCGCTGGCACGCTCACGGCCTTCCTCAGCTCGCTCGGCGATGACGTCCGCGGCTTCTCCGTCACGGCGCCGTTGAAAAAGGAGGCAGCCGAGGCGGCCCATCGCCGCACCGAGGTGGTGGAGCTGTTGGGAGTCGCGAACACGCTGGTCATCGACGACGACCGGTTCTGTGCCGACAACACCGACGTGCCGGGGGCGGTCGCCGCCCTCGCCGAGGCCGGCATCACCACGACGGCATCGGCTCGGATCCTGGGCGGGGGGGCCACGGCCGCCTCGATGGTCCATGCCCTGTCCGGGCTCGGGCTGCGGGAGGTCGAGCTGGTCGTGCGTGATCCTGACCGGGCCCTCGACACCGCGGTGATCGCCCGCGGCCTCGGACTCGACGTGCGCATCAGCACGATCGATTCAGCCGAGGTGGGGACGGTCGACCTGCTCGTCTCGACGGTGCCGGTGGAGGCAGTCGCCGGTGCCGCCGGCGCGTGGGTCGGCGGCGCGTCGGCCCTGTTCGACGTCGTGTACGACCCGTGGCCCACGCCGTTGGCGACCGCCGCCGGTGTCACCGGCACGACCGTGGTCTCCGGCCTGGACCTGCTGGCCCACCAGGCCGCGCTCCAGGTGCTCCTGATGACCGGCGACCGGGTGGATCCACAGATCCTGCGCGGGGCGGCGATGGCACACCTCGGCCGCCGCTAGTCTCAGCGCGTGGACCCGGTGGTGCTGATCGTCGTCGCAGCCGTCGCTGCAGCCGCCCTCGCAGCGGTCGGGCCGGTGGCCATCGCGGCGTTGCCGGAGCCGGACGAGCCCGAGCCCGGCAAGATCGCGTACCCCGAGATCGCCCGGATCCGGGGCGTCCGGTGGTGGTTGATCGTCCCGTCGGCAGCATCGGCCGCGCTCGTCGCGTGGCGCATCGACACCCCCGAGCTGGTGCCGGCGTGGGTGGCCGTCTGCGGCATCGGAGCGTGGTTGGCGTTCGTCGACTGGCACACGCGATACCTGCCGTTCGTGCTCACATCGTTGCTGTACGTGCTCGTCCTCGCCCTCGTGACGGTCGCCGCGATCTGGACGCAGGACGCCGGCGTCCTGGTCCACGCGTTGATCGGCAACGTGGTGCTGTACCTGATCTACCGCTTCATGTTCTGGCTCGCGGCCCGATACTTCGGCGGGGCGTTCGGCTTCGGCGACGTCCGGCTGTCGGCCTCCCTGGGCCTGGCGCTGGGCTCGCTCGGCTTCGACGAGACCGTCGTCGGCGGGTACGCCGGATTCCTCCTTGGCGGGGTCGTGGCGCCGATCCTGGTGAA
>JBBSRN010000013.1:0-19342 GCA_038242985.1 Propionibacteriales bacterium
AGCAGCCGACGACCGAGCAGCCCCGGGCCGACTCGGCCGAGCCGGACGCCGACCGCTTCCCCACCGCCCATGAGTACTCCGGGTCGGAGGCATCGCCCGTCGTGGACGACGAGCCGACGGTCAGCCTGGACTCCCGCGCTGAGCCGCGCGACCAGGACCGAGGCGGATCGGGCGATGAATATCGTGGCGGGTCGAGCAGCCAGCATCACGACGGGTTGCGCGATCAGCACCACGAGGCCGTCGCCGCGGCTCCGCGGCGCAGGCGGGGCCGCACGGTGGCGACCGCTGTCGCTCTCGTCGCCCTGGCCGGCGGTGCCGGGTACGGCGGCGCCTACCTGCAGGACCAGCAGAACGATGGCGGCTCCACCGGCGTCACGACCAGCTCGCTGGACACCAGCAACGCCACTCCGACGAAGCTGGACGCAGGCGCCGTCGAGAAGGTCGCTGCGAAGGTTCTCCCGTCCGTGGTCCAGGTCAACGTCAAGGGCAGCAGCGAGAGCGGCTCGGGCACCGGCATCATCGTCAGCAGCGACGGCAAGATCCTGACCAACAACCACGTGGTCGCGGTGGCCGCCGGTGGCGGTTCGATCACGGTCGCGTTCAGCGACGGCACCAACGCGAAGGCCCAGATCGTCGGCCGTGACCCGGTCACGGACATCGCGGTCATCAAGGCCGAGGGCAAGACCGATCTCCAGCCCGCGACCCTCGGCTCCTCCGCGGACCTGCAGGTCGGCCAGGAGGTCGTGGCGATCGGTTCGCCGTTCGGCCTGGAGAGCACCGTGACCCAGGGCATCGTGTCCGCGCTCAACCGGCCGGTGACCTCATCGGACGGGTCAGGGTCTGACAAGCCCACGGTGTTCCCGGCCGTGCAGACCGACGCCGCCATCAACCCGGGCAACTCCGGTGGACCCTTGGTGGATCTGGCCGGGAACGTCATCGGCATCAACTCCGCCATCCGCGCCGGCACCAGCGTGTCCGGACAATCGGGGTCCATCGGACTCGGCTTCGCCATCCCGATCGATCTCGCGAAGAACATCGCCAAGCAGCTGATCGCTGGCGACAAGGCCGAGCACGCGCAGATCGGCGTGTCGGTGCGTCCGGCCGTCTCCGGTGACGAGATCACCGGTATCGGCGCCGAGATCGGCGAGGTCGGCTCGGGCAGCGCCGGGGCCGACGCCGGGCTGAAGAAGGGCGACATCATCACCGCCGTCAACGGCCACGCTGTCGCCAGCTCCGATGCGCTCGTGGCCTCGGTCCGGGCCTACCAGCCCGGCGAGACGATCAAGGTCACGTTCCGACGGGGCGACACGGTCAAGACGATCGACGTGAAGCTCGGCTCGGACCAGGACGCCAGCTAGCCCTGGACCGACGACCACTACCGTCAGCACGTGAAGGATCGCGATCTGTCGTTGCCCGCACTGCTCGTCACGGCAGCAGTGTGGGCCTCGGCGTTCGTCGGCATCCGCGCCGCCTCGGACAGCTTCTCCCCCGGCGCGCTGAGCCTCGGTCGGCTGCTCGTCGGGGCGCTCGCGCTCGCCGTCGTCGCCCGGCCCCGGCTGTCGACCCTGCCCCGCGATGGTCGGACCGTGGGGCTGGTGATCCTGTACGGCGCCACGTGGTTCGGCGTGTACAACGTCGCGCTGAATGCTGCCGAGCGACATCTGGATGCGGGCACCACCGCGCTCATCGTCAACACCGGCCCGATCCTGATCGCCGTCCTCGCCGGGATCCTGTACCGCGAGGGCTTCCCGAGACCGCTGGTGGCGGGCATGTCGATCGCCTTCGGCGGCGTGGTCCTCATCGCGGTCGCGTCCCGCGCGGACTCCACGGCGGTGGCGTCCGCGGGCACCACCGGCGTGCTGCTGTGCCTGCTGGCAGCGGCCTGCTACGCGGTCGGTGCGATTGCCCAGAAACCGACGCTCGCGGTGCTGACGCCCTCGGTCTCGGTCTGGCTCGGCTGCGTCGTCGGTGCCGTGCTCTGCCTGCCCTTCGCACCCGGTCTGGTGCGCGAGGCGCAGTCGGCGAGCGGCGGCGACATCGCGTGGCTGGTCTACCTGGGCGTCTTCCCCACGGCCATCGGCTTCTCCACCTGGGCCTATGCGATCAAACGGCTGAGCGCCGGCCAGGTGGCCTCGTCGACCTACCTGGTGCCGGTCCTCGCGACCCTGCTGTCGTGGATCGTCCTCGACGAGGTCCCTGCTGCGTTGGCGTTCGTCGGCGGTGCCCTGTGCCTCATCGGCGTCGCCGTCACCCGGCTTCGCCGCCGCCAGCCCGCCGCACAGGGTGACGTCGTCGGTGCCCGCCACCGGGGGCGGTGACTTAGTCGGCTTTCGTCACCGCGAGCGGTGACTTGGTCGGCTTTCGAACGCCTGAGACCCGACTATGTCACCGCCCACAGGCGGGTAAGCCGACTATGTCACCGCCCACGAGCGGGGCGGGGCGGGTCAGCCGATCAGATCGGTGACGAGATCGCGCAGGATGCCGAATCCGCCCTGGGTGAGGATCGACTCGGCATGGAACTGCACGCCGCGATAGTGCGGACCGGCGATCAGGTGCACGTCGCCGGTGGCCGGATCGGTCTGCACCGCGACGCCCTCGGGCAGTCCACCGGCAGGGACTCGGGCCACGAACGTGTTGTAGAAGCCGACCGTCTCCTCCCGGTCGAGCACCGGCAGCCGACTCTGCGTGCCCTGGAACACGATGTCCTTGTACTCCACGTCCAGGCCCAGCTGCAGGCACAGGGTCTGGTGGCCCAGGCACACGGCCAGGAACGGCTGCCCGGCGGCGAGCAACGACCGGACTGCCGCGTGCAGCGTCGCCATCTTCGGATCGCCGGCCTCCCGCGGATCCCCCGGTCCGGGTCCCACGACCACGAGATCGTAGCCGTCGAGCGATCCGTCCACGTACTGGTCGTGCCGCACGATGTCGGTGGTCATGCCGAGCACCCCGAACAGGTGCGACAACATGTTGACGAAGTCGTCCTCGCCGTCGAGCACGACCACGCGCCGGCCGACCAGTGACGGCACGGGCGCCGCGCCCGACTGGTCGCTGAGCCAGAACTGGCTGAGCCGCCGGTTGCGCAGCCCCAGCGCGATCAGCACCTCGTCCTCGCGGGTGACTGCGTCGAAGCCCTCCGGCGGCACGGTGGCCGCGTCGACGAGCCCGAAGGCGCTGAGGATGCCGCCCGCCTTGGCCCAGGTCTCGGCCGTCTCGTGCTCGGCATCGGAGTCCCGGACGAGGGTGGCGCCGGCGGTGATGACCAGGTTGCCGTCCAGGTCGACGTCGGCGGTGCGGATCAGGATCGGCGCATCGGCCTTCGGCAGCCCGTCGGCGTCGCGGCCGACCAGCGCGGCGACCGAGGCGTAGTACCCGCGCCCCTCGCGCTCGTACTGCTTGATCAGGCGGCAGGCGTTCTCGACCGGGCTCCCGGTGACGGTCGCCGCGAACATCGAGTCGCGCAGGACGGCGCGAACGTCACGATCGGTGCGACCGGCCAACAGGTACTCGGTGTGCACCAGGTGCGTCATCGGCTTGAGGTACGGTCCGAGCACCATGCCGCCCTCGTGGCAGATGTCGCACATCATCTTGAGCTCTTCGTCCACGACCATGAAGAGCTCGTAGATCTCCTTCTCGTCGGCCAGGAAGTCCAGCAACGCGGCCAGCCGGTCGGCGTGCGTCTCGTGCCCGCGCACCCGGAACGTCCCGCTGATGGGGTTCATGCGCACCTGCCCGGCCTCGACCGAGACGTGCCGTTCAGGGCTCGCGCCGATCAGGTAACGGTCACCGGTGAAGATGCAGAACGTCCAGAACGCTCCTCGTTCGCGCTCCAGCAGGCGGCGAAAGACGCTCAGGGCTCCGTCGTGTCCCCAGTCGGCCACCTGGGCGCGGTACTTGCGGCCCACGACCACGTTGGCGCCCTCGCCGCGACCGATCTCCTCGTCGATGACGTGGCGCACTATCTCGGCGTAGTCGGCGTCGGAGGTCTCGAACCCGCCCCGGTCGACGAACTCGACCGGAGCGTCGGGCAATGCCGCGAGCACCTCGGCCAGCGGCACCTCCGCGCGCACGTCGGCCGCGATGACCGACAGCGGCGTGCCGTCCTGGTGCGCCTCGAACCCGCGCTCACGAACCTGCGCGAACGGGACCAGGACCAGGCTGTCCCAGGTCGGACCAGCGCCGTGGGTCGCCAGCGGGATGTCGGCCAGCGCATCGATGTCGGTGCGCGTGCCGCCGAGCAGCGTGACGGTGTCGGAGTCGCGCACCCGGATCAGCGCGAATGCCGGCTGGGCGAGGACGTCGTCGAGCGGCCAGGTCATCGACCGTCCGCCCCTGCACTCACGACCACGGCAGGAGCGTATCGCAGCCCTGCAGCTCTGCCGATCCCTCGTCCGATCAGCCGTGCTCTCGCGGCGACGACCAGGCGATGGACCGTCGCGAGATCGCTGCCAGACTGGCGCCATGGACATCGACGTCGACCTGATCCGCCGCGACCTCGCGCAGCTGGTCAGCATCCCGAGCACCGGCGGATCCGACGGCGAGGTCTACGTGCAGCGATGGGCCGCAGCGACTTTGGCGGGGCTCGGGCTCGACGTCGACCAGTGGCGGCTGGATCTCGACGACCTTCGGGACCGCCCGGACTTTCCCGGCGAGGAGGTGCACCGCGAGGAGGCCTGGGGCTGCGTGGGCGTCTCGGCGCCCGGTCAGCCCGCGCTGGTGCTCAACGGTCACGTCGACGTCGTGCCGGCCGGCGAGTCCGAGGACTGGACGAACGCCGATCCCTGGCACGTGCGCGAGCACGACGGCCGCTGGTACGGACGAGGGGTCTGCGACATGAAGGGCGGGGTCGTGGCCATCATCGCCGCTGCCCGCGCGGTCGCGGACGAAACCTTGTCCAGGCCATTCGCCGTGCACACCGTGATCGGTGAGGAGGACGGCGGTCTCGGCACGTACGCGACGCTGCTGCGTGGGCACGGCGGCGACGCGTGCGTGATCGCCGAGCCGACCGGTGGACACATCGTCACCGCCAACGCCGGGTCGCTCACGTTCCGGCTCGAGATCGGCGGCCAGTCCACGCACGGCTCGATGCCCCAGCACGGACACAGCGCGATCACGGCCTTCGACCACGTGCACCACGCCCTGCTGGAGCTCAGCGCTCGCCGCAATGCCCGCCCACCGGCGCCCTTCGAGGCCAACCCGTGGCCGTTGAGCGTCGGCATGGTGCAGGCCGGCGACTGGGCGAGCACCGTGCCCGACCGGCTGGTCGCCGAGGGCCGATTCGGTGTCATGCCCGACGAGACGTTGGAACAGGCCGAGGCGATCTTCGAGCAGGCCGTCGCCGCCGCCGCCGGGCAGCACCCCTGGCTGAAGGACCACGCCCCGATCGTCACCTGGCCCGGCGGCCGGTTCGCCGCCGGGCGCCTGCCCGAGGGCGATCCGTTCGCCGACCAGGTCAGCGGCATCGTCGCGGCCAGTGGGGCAGCCGGGGCGGCCTTCGCAGGCGCCCCCTACGGCTCGGACCTGCGCCAGTACGCGGCCCTGGGGATCTCGACGCTCCAGTACGGTCCGGGCGCCGTCGGCCAGGCCCACTCCGTCGATGAGTCGGTGTCGATCGACGAGGTCGTCCGCTGCGCCGAGGTCTACGCGCGGTTGATCCTCCAGCGGTGCCGCTGAGAAGACGGTGCCGCTGAGAAGACGGTGCCGCTGAGGCTCAGCGCCGATCCGGTGACAGGGTGAGCGGGGCGTAGTCCGCCACGTCGATGATCCCGCCGGGCTCGAAGCTGACCGGCTGCAGGCCGACCGGGCGGCCACCTGAGAAGGTCACGATCGTGACCTGGGCCTGACGGCGCAGCTTGCTGCCCAGCGCGAACGCGTACACGGCGCCGCCGGTCGATCCGGTCGTGAAGGTCGTGGTGGTCCGGCCCTCCTCGCCCTCGGCGTCGCCGGAGACCACCTCCTTCGGCCCGACCTGGCGGTGCAGGTGCCCCGACAGCACGAGGTCGACACAGCCCGAGCGGGACAGCTCCCGCGCCGACGCGGCACTGTGGACCACGGCGACCGAGGCCGGCTTGTCGGCGGCGCAGGCCGCTTCGGTCAGCGCCTCGTCCTGGCGGCCGATCGCAGCGATGTTGTCCGGTTCGTTGCCGGTGTACCCGGCCGTCAGCCCCGAGCTGCGCGGATCGCTCCCGCCGATGAACCGGATCCCGGCGATCGTCTCGGGCTCGCCGCCCAGCACCGTGAAGCCCTTGTCCTTCATCTGGTCGATCACCGAGACGCCGGAGTCGTGGTTGCCGGCCACCGCGATCACGTCGAATCCACGGAACTCCCGCGCCAGGGAGTTGATGCTGAAGCCCTCCCACGAGCCGCCCGTCGAGGTGTCGTCGCCCAGATCGATCAGCGTGCGGGCGCCGGCCCGGTCGGCGATCGCCCGTGCCGCCGGATCCATGCCGATGTTGTCGTGGCGATCAGTGACCACCAGCGCCGTGGTCTCGCCGTCCTCGGGCTGCCGCACCTCGACCGCGGCGGCGTCGACGGCCAGCTGACCGTAGAAGTCCACCGACTCGCGATAGGTGGCGAGCGCGCCCTCCACCAGGGCGCGCCCGCCCTCGGTCGAGCCACCCCGGGAGACCTGCAGGGTGTCGAGCGCCGCGTCGTCGGGCAGCTCGGGGAACACGGTGCGGATGGGGACCCAGCCGGTCCGATCGGGTCGCGGTCGATCCGGGACCGCGACCAGCGCGAGAGCGGCCACCACGATCACCGCGGTGGCTCCTGCCAGCAGGCTCTGACGCCGACCCGGGTGCCGCAGCTGTCGTCGAATCTCGAGGCGGCGCTCGGGACCGGCGGCGCGCCAGGCGAGCACGACCAGCAGCATGGCCAGGATGCCGGCGCCGAGTCCGCGCAGTGCCGCGTCGAGGGCGATCGAGACCATGGCCGAACGCACCGCGGCGATCTCGCCCTGGGGCTGGCTGGCGATGATGGCGTCGCGGGCCACCAGCTGCTCGAGGCTGCCGACCTCGGCGTCGCCGAGCTGGATGCGCACGCCGATGTCGAGCGGCGCGTCCACCGGTAGACGCAGCCGGGGCAGCAACGGTCCGAAGTCCAGCACCGCGTGGCTGTCGACGGTAGGTGCCACGACCGCCTCGTGCGCCCCGATGACGACCTCGCGCTCCCCGTTGAGGAAGGTGGTGGTCGCCGTCGGCACCGCGACCGCCAGGCCCACGAGGACCAACAGCAGCGCCTTGACCAGTGCCCTCATCCCAGCTGCCGCCACCAGCGGTCGCTGACACCGATCGTGCTCAACAGCTGCGTCGCGCGGGTGAGCACCACGTAGAGCGTGCGCCAGCCCGCCTCGGACTCCTCGATGATCTCGTCGGGGGCGACGACCACGACGGCGTCGAACTCCAGGCCCTTGGTGTCGAGCCCGTCGAGGACGCGCAGCCGGTCGTCCAGTCCGGCGAGCAGCGCACTCACCGAGTCGACCCGGGCCCGCGGGGTGACCACGGCGACCGACCCGTCGACCTCGGCCAGCATCGTGCGGGCTTCGGTCGTCACGGCCTCGTGCAGCTCGTCGGCCGCGACGACGTGGTGCCGCGGCTCGTGGCCGGTGCGCCGCACCGCCTCGGCCAGATCGGCGTTCTCGATGGCGTGCCCGGCGACGCGGGCGGCGAGCTCGTAGATCTCCGCGGAGTTGCGGTAGTTGGTCGACAGACGGAACGCGTGCTCCGGCTTGCCCTCGAGCGCTGCGGCCCGCGCCGCAGCCGATTCCATCGGATGCGGCCACGACGACTGCGCCTGGTCACCCACGATGGTCCAGCTCGCGTACCGGCCACGCCGTCCCACCATCCGCCACTGCATCGGCGAGAGATCCTGCGCCTCGTCGATGAGCACGTGGGCGAAGCCGTCGTCCTCGGTGCTTCCGCTGGTGCGGATCAGCTCGTCGCGGTCCTCACGCTCACGCCGTTCGAAGCTCATCAGCTGCTTGGGTGCGTCATCGTCCTCGTCATCGCGCGAGGGCTCCTCACCGATCAGGTACCGCAGCTCGTCGATGAGCGGCACGTCCTCGATGCTCGGGTCGCCGGACTCCCAGGAGGCGACCAGGGCGTGCCTCTCGCGCTGGGTGAACCCGCCGCCGTAGCGATCGATCATCGCCGGCAGGGTGCGCCACACCTCGACGGCACTGACCACCGGCCACCAGTCCTCGACGAAGTCGACGAATCGGTCGTCCGTGCCGAGCTCGTCGACGAACGCCTCCTCACCCTTTTCCAGGGCCCGCTCGCCCGACACCTGGCGCCAGAGCGCGGTGGCCACTGCTGCGGGCACCTGCGCGTACGCCTGGTTGCGGGGCGAGCCGGACAGCAGCCGGTGCCGGAGTCGGTCCAGAGCAGGACCGTCGAGCGCCAGCACGTCGTCCTTGTAGAAGAAGCGGAAGCCGGTCGGCGCACCCGGTGCGGGAGCGGCCGCGGCGCGCGCCAGCAGCTTGAGCATCCGGGCCGATCCCTTGGCAGCGGCGGCGACGGACTCGTCGTGGCGCGAGGCCCGCAGGCCGTCGACCACCTCACCGAGGGACCGCAGCGTCACGCTGGTCTCACCGAGACTGGGCAGCACCCGCTCGATGTAGTTCATGAAGACCGAGGACGGGCCGACGACCAGGACGCCACCTGACTCGAAGCGCCGGCGGTCCGAATACAGCAGGTACGCGGCGCGGTGCAGTGCCACGACCGTCTTGCCGGTGCCCGGCCCCCCTCCGATGGTCGTGACACCCCGCACCGGGGCGCGGATCGCCTCGTCCTGCTCCTTCTGGATCGTGGCGACGACCGAGTGCATCGTGGAGTCGCGGGCACGACTGAGGCTCGCGAGCAGGGCTCCCTCACCGACGACGACCAGGTCCTCGGGTGCGTGGTCGGCATCGAGCAGGTCGTCCTCGACGCCCACCACGGTGCTGCCCGAGCAGCGGAGCACGCGTCGGCGCACCACGCCGGACGGATCCTGGGCGGTCGCCCGGTAGAACAGCGAGGCAGCCGGAGCGCGCCAGTCGATCAGCAAGATCTCCCGATCGGCATCGCGCACCCCGATGCGACCGATGTACCGCGAATCACCGTCGAGCATGGTGAGCCGGCCGAACACGAGCCCGTCGTGGGCCGCGTGCAGGGCCGACAACCGGCGCGACGCCTGGTAGACCATGGCATCGCGTTCGACGAGTCCGCCCTCGTTGCCGACATGGCCGCGGGCCATGCCCTCCTTGACGAGGGACCGGGCCACCTCCGCCGACGCCTCGAGGCGGTCGTGGACGATGTCGACGTACGCCTGCTCGGTCGCGATCTCTGCGCGCTCCGCCTTCTGCGAGCTCACCCCACTCCTTCACCCCGGGATCGCTGGATCCAGCTGGATCGGGGAACTCACCAGTGTAGGCGGCGCCGAGGCGGACCCGACGGCCGATCCCCCCTCCTTGGCGCGTGTCCGCTACGCTGACGGGACCTTGGTCCCTATCCCTCGAGCCCGCCATGCCTGACGACACACCTCGAACGTGCGTGACCTCACACGTCGCCCCCGACATACTGGAGCGACGGCTGCCGAGGTGTGAGGATCACGATGACCAAGACACCCCCTCTCCGCCACGGCGGGAAGGGCCCCATCCCCACCGAACCGGCCACGGTCGTGGTCACCCCCAATCTCGGACTGCTCCGCCCAGGTCCGGCCCGCCCGAGAGGTGCATGCTGAGATGAGCCCGGTCATCTATCGCCCCGGCGGCTCCGGTTCGGACCGTGAGCCCGAACGCCCCCCGCGGGTGTCGATCGCGGGCCCCGACATCCCCACTGCGGCCTCGTTCACCCACGATGCGCCGCGCGACCTCGAGCCGGTGCTCGACGATCTCGACGATCTCGAGATCGACGACGACGAGCTGGCCGGTGAAGCCGCCGACCAGCTGCTCGACGACGGCACCGACAGATTCTTCGACGGCGACGATGAGTTCGCCGAGACCGCCGGTGGCGCCCAGCCGGGCCTGCAGCGGCGGCGCCGGCGCATCCTCGGACAGCTCGACGAAACCCCCGTGCCAGCGAGCGACACCGGGATCGGGGACGAGCCCGAGCCTGACATGGAGCACGAGATGGAGCAGGAAGCTCCTGCCGACGTGATCGGTGAGCTCGAAGATCCTCCGGCGGCACGGCCACGGGCGCGGCGGGTGCGGAGCCTGCACATCTCGCCGCCACCGGTCGGTCCCGGTGACGAGCCGATCGACGTCGACGGCGCGCAGGACGAGCCGCCACCAGCGGAGCCTGGGCCCGAGACGTCGGCGCCTGCCGAGGAGTCCGCTGCCGCCGACCCGACCCGCGCGGTGCACGACCCGGTCGCCATCAGTGGACGGGTCGCCAGCACCCGCGGCCGCGGCCTCAGCGGTGTCTCGATCGTCGTCATCGACGCCGCCGACGAGATCGCCGGCACAGCGGTCACCGGGCGTCGGGGTCAGTTCGTGGTCGACCACCTGGCGGACGGCACCTACCGGCTGGTCGCTCGGGACACCCTCGACGGTGATTTCATCGACAGCTGGCACGGGGGCGACGGCGCGGCGAGCGCGACCGAGCTGCCGGTCCGCGAGGGCCAGACCATCGACGACGTCCGCCTCACGCTCCTCGGTCGGGTGGCCATCGACGCCGACGTCGACGTGCGGCGCAAGAAGGTCGTCGTGGCGATCGACGTGATCGACCGCAGCACCGGGTTGCACGCGGACGGATCCATCGTGGTCAGCACGGCGCACTTTCGCACCCGGTTGCCGCTGACGAAGGGCCGCGCCAGCATCACGCTGCTCGGCACGACTCGCGATGCGGACGGAGCGGTCGCCCGCATCGATTCCCGCGTGCGGCTGGAGTACCCGGGATCACGCCACCACGGCGCAGCCACCCGCACGATCCGCCTGCGCTGAGCCACCACGGTCGAGACCCGACCGAGGAGTCTGGCGGATCAGCCCTTGCGGCTCTGCAGGAACGCGAGCATCGCCGTTCGTGCCTCGTCGCTGCCGAACAGCTCCGCCGACTGGGCAGCGAGCTCCTCCCCGAGGGAGTCGATGCGCGCGACCAGGTCGTGGTTGAGCAGCTTCTTGGTCTCCCGCAGGCCCTGGGGGTAGCCCAGCGCGAGATCGCCCAGCACCGCGGTCACGGCCTCGCGCAGCTCGCCGTCGGGCACCACCCGGGTGATGAGTCCGGCTGCTGCTGCCTCCGCGGCCCCGAAGGAGCGCCCGGTCAAGAAGAGATCTGCTGCAGCACGGGAGCTGAATCGCTCCAGCAGGGTCACGCTGATGACCGCTGGCGCGACGGCGAGCCGCACCTCGGTGAGGGCGAAGGTGACCGATGCGGCCGCGATCACCAGATCGGCCGCTCCGACGATACCCAGCCCGCCCGCGCGCACCGGTCCACCCAGCTCGACGACCACCGGACGCGACATGGTCGCGATCTGGCGCTGCAGGGCGATCAAGGTCAGCGCGCCCTGCTCCATGCCACCCCCGGCCGCCTCCGACAGATCGGCACCGGAGCAGAACACGCGTCCGGCGGACCGGATCAGCACGATCTTGACGGCGTCGTCGGCGTCGGCGGCGGTCAGGTGCCCGGCCAGCTCGGTGACCAGCTGCTTGCTCAGCGCATTGCGGTTGTGCTCGCTGTCGAGGGTGATGGTGGCGACGCCGTCGGCCACGTCCAGGTGGACCAGCTCGGTCATGGGTGACTCCTGATCTGGGTGGTGCGGATGGGCTCAGTAGGACTTCGGCAGGCCCAGGGAGAACTGGGCGATGAAGTTGAGCACCATCTCGCGGCTGACCGGGGCGATGCGCGACAACCGTGAACCGGCCAGCATCTGGACCAGGCCGTACTCGCTGGCCAGTCCGTTGCCGCCGTGGGTCTGGATCGCCCGATCGACGGCGTTGCAGACCGCCTCGCCGGCGGCGTACTTGGCCATGTTGGCGGCCTCGCCGGCACTCATCGCGTCGCCCGAGACGTACAGGGCCGCGGCCTTCTGCGTCATGAGTCGCGCCATCTCGATCTCGATGTAGGACTGGGCCAGGGGGTGCGCGATCGCCTGGTGCGCGCCGATCGGGGTCTTCCAGACCTGCCGCTGCTGGGCGTACTGCGCAGCCTTGGCCAATGCGAGCCGCGCCGTGCCGAGGGCGAACGCCGCGCCCATGATCCGCTCGGGGTTCAGTCCGGCGAACAGCTGCTCGATCCCGGCGTCCTCACTGCCGATCAGTGCGTCCGCCGGCACTCGCACGTCGTCGAAGAACAAGGTGAACTGCTTCTCCGGGGACACGATGCCCATGTCGATCTCGTGGTAGGTGAAGCCCGCGGAGTCGGTGGGCACCAGGAACAGGGCCGGCTTCAGGTTGCCGGTCTTGTGGTCGGCGGTGCGCGAGACGACCAGCACGTGGCTGGCCTCGTCGACTCCGGAGATGTAGGTCTTGGAGCCGTTGAGCACCCACTCGTCCCCGTCACGCTCACCGGTGGTGGTGATGCGGTGCGAGTTCGATCCGGCGTCCGGCTCGGTGATGGAGAAGGCGAACGTCGACGTGCCGTCGGCCAGTCCGGGCAGCAACGACTTCTTCTGCTCGGCGGTGCCGTACTGCGCGATGATGGTGCCCACGATGGCCGGGGAGACGACCATCAGCAACAAGGGACTGCCGGCCGCGGCCAGCTCTTCGCAGACGGCGGCCAGGTCGCCGATGTCGCCACCACCGCCGCCGAACTCCTCGGGAACGGCGACGCCGAGGTAGCCGAGCTTGCCGGCCTCGGCCCACAGCTCGGTGGTCTTGCGACCTTCGGCGGCCGCCTGCTCGAAGTAGTGGGCTCCGTACTTGGCGCCGAGTGCGGCCACGGCCTTGCGCAGCTCCTGGCGTTCGGGCGATTCGGTGAACCCCGCAGCTTGTTCGGTCATGACTGATCCTCTTCCTCGGTGTCGGCAGATTCGATGACGGCCAGGACTGCCCCGGACTCGACCTGGGCGCCGGCGGTGACGTCCAGCTGTGCGACGACCCCGTCGGTCGGCGCGGTGATGGTGTGTTGCATCTTCATGGCCTCGAGCACGACGACGACGTCGCCCTTGGAGACCTGTTGGCCCTCGCTGACGGCCACACTGACGACGGCGGCCGGCATGGGAGCCAGCAGGGAGCCCTCCGCGACCACGTCGGCCGGGTCCACGAACGTGGGTACCGGGATGAACGAGAACGACCCGTCCGGTCCGTCGACGTCGACCGCCTGGTCCGTTGCTGCGACCACGAACCGCTCGATGACGCCGTCGTCGTCGAGCACGACCAGGTCGGCCGCGGTGGACACGACCGAGAGGCCGTCGATCTGCGACTGCGCCAACCGGCCCCGGGCCGAGGAGTACTCGACCTCCAGATCCGGCTCGTAGACGCGGACCCGCGGCTGTGAGGGCACGTTGCGAAATGCCGCCGGGATGTGGGCGAGCACGCGGGCGTTGACCGACGCGGTCTCGGCCTCGGCCAGTGCCGCGGCGAGCGCTGCCTTGCGCATGGACCGGTCGTCGGTGGACGGTGCGGTCCACTCGGCCAGCCGCTCGTCGAGCAGTGCCGTGCTGAGCCTCTCCGCGACGAAGTCCTCGTCGGCCAGGATCGCCAGCAGCAGATCGCGATTGACGACCAGGCCGTGGATCCGCGAGCGCCGGAGGGCAGCTGCGAGCCGGCGGATCGCGTCACGACGATCGGCGCCGTGCGCGATCACCTTGGCGATCATGGCGTCGTAGTGGATGCCGACGGTCGATCCGGTCTCGACGGCGGAGTCGACCCGGATGCCGGCCATCAACGGCACCTCGAAGGTGCGCAGGGTTCCCGTCTGTGGGGCCCAGTCGTCGGCGGGGTCCTCGGCGTAGAGGCGGACCTCGATCGCGTGACCGAACGCCTCGTCGGGCTCGTCGCCCAGGGCGCGGCCCTCGGCCACGGCCAGCTGCGCGGCGACGAGATCGACGCCGAAGACCTCCTCGGTGACCGGGTGCTCGACCTGCAGGCGGGTGTTCATCTCCAGGAAGAAGACGCCCTCCCCCTCCGGCCGGGACTCATCGACCAGGAACTCCACCGTCCCGGCGCCGACGTAGCCGACCGCGGTGGCGGCGGCCCGCGCTGCGTCGTGCAGAGCGGCGCGGGTGCCGTCGGTCAGGTTCGGCGCAGGCGCCTCCTCCACCACCTTCTGGTGACGACGCTGGATGGAGCAGTCGCGATCGCCGACGATCCACACGGTGCCGTGGGTGTCGGCCATGACCTGGACCTCGACGTGCCGGGCGCCGGGCAGGTAGGGCTCGACGAACACGGTCTCGTCACCGAACGCCGATCCTGCCTCGGCTGCGGCGGTGGCCATCTCACCGGCCAGGTCGGCGGCCTGGGTGACCACGCGCATGCCGCGGCCGCCACCACCGGCGGACGCCTTGACCAGCAGGGGGAAGTCGTGTGGCTGCGCGTGGTCGGGATCGACGCTGAGGATGGGCACTCCAGCCTCGGCCATCAGCTCCTTGGCGCGGATCTTCGAGCCCATCTGGTCGATGGTGTCGGCGTCGGGGCCGATCCACGTCAGTCCGGCGGCGACGACCTGCCGGGCGAAGTCGGCGTTCTCGGACAGGAAGCCGTAACCGGGATGGATCGCGTCGGCGCCGGCCTTCTTCGCCGCCTCGATCACGAGATCGCCGCGCAGGTACGTGTCGGCCGGGGAGTTCCCCGGCAGGTGCACCGCGCGGTCCGCCTCGCGCACGAACGGCGCGCCGGCATCGGCGTCGGAGTGCACGGCCACCGTCGAGAGGCCGAGATCGCGGCACGTGCGGAACACCCGCCGGGCGATCTCCCCGCGGTTGGCCACCAGGACTGACGTGATCATGCGCGCTCCTTCGATCCGTGTGTGAGGTTTACCAGCAGGCCCCGGATTCCTTGCACTCCTCCGGGCAAATTCACCCACAGGAGTGAATACTCTCCGTGGCCTGCTGGTAAACCGCGAAGCAGTGCCGTCGTGGCGTTCACAGGCGGAACACCCCGTATCCCTCGGCGCCCTTGACCGGGCGGGTGTTGATGGCGGACAGGCAGATCCCGAGGATCGTGCGGGTGTCGCGGGGATCGATGACACCGTCGTCGTAGAGCATCCCGGACGTGAAGTACGCCAACGACTCATCCTCGATCTGCTTCTCGATGAAGGCACGCATCTGGACGTCGGCCTCCTCGTCGTAGGGCTGGCCCTTGGACTCCGCTGCGCCGCGCGCGACGATCGAGATGACGCCGGCGAGCTGCGCCGGGCCCATCACCGCGGACTTCGCGTTGGGCCAGCTGAACATGAAGCGCGGGTCGTAGGCCCGCCCGCTCATGCCGTAGTGACCGGCGCCGTACGAAGCCCCGATGACCACCGACAGGTGCGGCACCGTCGAGTTCGAGACCGCGTTGATCATCTGGGCGCCGTGCTTGATGATGCCGCCCTGCTCGTACTCCGCACCGACCATGTAGCCCGTGGTGTTGTGCAGGAACAGCAGCGGCGTGTCGATCTGGTTGGCGAGCTGGATGAACTGCGCGGCCTTCTGCGCCTCCTCGCTGAACAGCACGCCCTGGGCGTTGGCGAGGATCCCGATCGGGTGTCCGTGCAGCGACGCGAACCCGGTGACCAGCGAGCTGCCGTACAACGGTTTGAACTCATCGAACGCTGCGCCGGACCCGTTGGGGCCGTCGACCAGACGCGCGATCACCTCGCGCGGGTCGAAGGGGAACTTCAGATCGGTCGGCACGATGCCGAGCAGCTCCTCGGGATCGTGCGCGGGAGCAGCGTACGAGGTCGGATCGGGCACCATACCGCTCTTGCGCCAGTTCAGCCGACGCACGATCGAACGGCCCAGGCGGATCGCGTCGCGCTCGTCGACCGCGAGGTAGTCGGCCAGCCCGGAGGTCCGAGCATGCATCTCGGCCCCACCCAACGATTCATCGTCGGACTCCTCGCCGGTGGCCATCTTGACCAGCGGCGGGCCGCCGAGGAACACCTTGGCGCCCTCCTTGACCATCACCACGTAGTCGCTCATGCCCGGGATGTAGGCGCCGCCCGCGGTCGAGTTGCCGAAGACCAGGGCGACGGTCGGCCGACGATCGGCGCTCGCGCGGGTGATGTTGCGAAACGATCCGCCGCCGGGGATGAAGATGTCCTTCTGCGTCGGCAGGTCGGCGCCGCCGGACTCGACCAGGTTGATCGTCGGCAGTCCGCACTCGGCGGCGATCTGCGCTGCGCGGTTGCCCTTCTTCAGGGTGCTCGGATTGGACGAGCCGCCCTTCACGGTGGGGTCGTTGGCGATGATCATGCACTCGACGCCCTCGACCACACCGATGCCGGTGATGATCGAACCGCCGACGGCGAAGTCGGTACCCCAGGCCGCGAGGCTGGACAGCTCGAGGAACGGTGCGTCCGGGTCGAGCAGCAGCTCGATGCGCTCGCGAGCGGTCAGCTTGCCCCGCGCGTGGTGCCGGTCGACGTATCGCTCGCCTCCCCCGGCCAGCGCCTTCGCGTGCTGCTCGGCGAGGTCGGCGACCCGCTCCAGCATGGCGTCTCGATTGGTCGTGTACGTCTGGCTCGTCGTGTCGACGGTCGTGTTCGTCATCGTGATGCTCCTCAGTAGCCCAACAGCTTCGCGGCAAGGTCCTTCATGACCTCGGTCGCACCGCCGCCGATGCCCAGGATGCGGGCGTCGCGGTAGTGCCGGTCGATCTCGCTCTCACGCATGTAACCCATGCCGCCGAAGATCTGGACCGCCTCGCTGACCACCCATTCGGCGCAGGCGACCGACTGGTTCTTGGCCACGACGGCGTCGAGGATCAGCGACGGATCGGTCTTGCTCGTGTCCAACGACCGCTCGATCGCCCGCCGGGAGAGCTCCCGGGCCGCGGCCGTGCGCGAGTGCATCTCGACGAGCTTGTGCCGGATCACCTGACGGGTGATCAGGGGCCGGCCGAAGGTCTCACGCTCGCGGGCGTAGGCCACGGCGAGGTCGAGCGCACGCTGGGCGGTGCCGTAGGACTGCACTGCGAGGCTGAGCCGCTCGCCGACGAACTGCTGCATGACCAGGTAGAAGCCACCGTTCTCCTCGCCGACGAGATTCTCGACCGGGACCCGCACGTCGTCGAAGGCCAGCTCGGCGGTGTCGGAGCAGTGCCACCCCATCTTGCGCAGCTTCTGGCTCACCGCGAAGCCGGGTGTGTCCTTGTCGATGACCAGCAGGCTGATGCCGCCGTGGCCGTCGTCCCCGGTGCGCACGGCTGTCGTGACGAAGTCCGCTCGGACACCGGAGGTGATGTACGTCTTGGATCCGTTGACCACGTAGTGGTCGCCGTCGCGGACCGCACGGGTACGCAGGCTGGCGACGTCCGAGCCGCCACCGGGCTCGGTGATCCCGAGCGAGCCGATCTTCTCCCCGGCCAGCGTCGGCCGGACGTACCGGTCGATGAGGTCCGGATCACCGGCGTCGATGATGTGGGGGAGCGAGATGCCGTGCGTGAACAGGCTCGCCTGCAGGCCGGTCGAGCCGCCCGCCTCGAGCATGGCCTCGGTGACGGTGCACATGTCGACCATGTCCCCGCCGACACCGCCGACGTCCTCGCTGAACCCGATGGCGAGGAATCCGGCCTTCGCCGCACTCACGTGCAGCTCGCGTGGCAGCTCACCGGCGTCCTCCCAGCCGGCCAGGTGCGGCACGATCTCCTTCTCGGTGAACGTGGCGACCGATTCGCGCAGGGCGCGTCGCTCTGGGTTGTCCCACAGGGTCATGACACGGGCTCCTTCGGTAGCAGGTCGTCGGGGATGGGTATGACGCGGGCGCGCAGCCACTCGCCGAGGGCCTTGGCCTGCGGGTCGAGGCGGGTCGAGGAAGCGACCCCCTCGCCGAGCAGTGCGTGGATGACGATGTTGACGCCGCCGAGGTTGGGCAACGGGTGCACGTCGACCGCCAGATCGGCGGCCTCCGGCAACAGCTGCTTGACGGTCTCGACGTCGAGGAGCTCGATGAGCCAGCTGACGGCGTCGTCGCGGTGGGGATGCTCGGCCGGGATCCAGACGCCGACGTTGGCGTCACCCCCCTTGTCACCGGACCGCGCGTACGCAATCTCCCCGAGGGGGGCTCGGTTCCCGCTGGGACTGACGTTCTGACGCGACTCGCCAGCGTGTTTCCGTTCGAACGTCAGGCTCAGCGGGTCGGTGACCACTGACGGGGGGGCGATGTCCTCGCGGCGGCCGTCGGGGTGCACGACGACGTGCGGCACGTCGGTCTGCGGCAGGTAGGCAGCGCTGTAGACGCCGAACGGCGTGCCGCGCGACGGCGGGCGCCCGACGGTGAATCCGGGATAGGAGGCCAGCGCCAGCTGGACCGCCGCGTCACTGAACGCGCGCCCGACCGGATCGGCCGACGAGCTGCGCACGTCGCATCGCAGGGACGACGTGGCCTGGGCCTGCGTGCGCGGATCGAAGCTGTCGGTGCGATCGAGGTGCCACTGGATCTCATCGGGCGGAAGGACCGCCAGTGCCGCCTCCATCTGCGCGGTGATCCAGGCAGCCTTGGCGGGGATGTCGAGCCCGGTGAGCAGGAACTCGACGCTGTTGCGGAAGCCGCCGAGCGCGTTCAGGCAGACCTTCGTCGTGGCCGGCGGGGCCGATCCTGCGACCCCGCTGATGCGCACGCGGTCCGCCGACTCCTGGGCCACGGTGATCGTGTCGAGGTGAGTCGCGACGTCGGGGTTCAGGTAGACCGGGCCCTGCACCTCGTAGAGCAGTTGAGCGGTGACGGTGTCGCTCGTGACCGCTCCCCCTGCACCCTGGTCGCCACGTCCTGGGTGCTTGGTGATGACCGACGTCCCGTCGGCGGCGATCTCCGCGATCGGGAAGCCGAGGGGCCGCGACGTGTCGAGCTGCGTGAATCCGGCGAAGTTGCCGCCGGTGGCCTGGGTGCCGCACTCGATGACGTGACCGGCGACGACGGCGCCGGCGAGCTGGTCGAGATCGGCGCGGTCCCAGCCGAAGTGGGCGATGGCGGGGCCGACGACGACGGATGCGTCGGTGACCCGGCCCGTGACGACGATCTCGGCACCCGCGTCGAGGGCTGCCGCGATGCCGAACGCGCCCAGGTAGGCATTGGCCGTCAACGCCGAGCCGAACTCCGCGGAGAGCTCGCGGACGTCGTCACCCTCCACATGGGCGATCGCGATGTCGAGACCCTGCTCGGCGGCGATGTCACGCAGCTTCTGGGCGAGACCGGCGGGATTGAGACCACCGGCGTTGGCGACGATCTTCACCCCGCGCTCCTGCGCGAGCCCCATGCAGTCGGTCATCTGGCGCACGAAGGTCTTGGCGTA
>JBBSRN010000014.1:0-19139 GCA_038242985.1 Propionibacteriales bacterium
GACGGTCCAGATCCAGAAGGCGGGGCTGGCGACGACGGTCAAGGGGAGCGCCCCGCCTCCGAGGCCCCCGAGCCCGGCGATCGTGAGAACCACGATGCCGAGGCGGGTGTACTCCAGCTCGCGTGGTGTGACCGGCAGCCGGCGATGCCACGACCGAGCCAGCACGCCCATGGCCACGAGCGGCACGACAGCCCGTGCCCACGCCAGGTAGTCATGTGTGGCCGCGGGCAGCAGGCTCAGCACCATCAGCGCGAAGACGCCCAGCGCGCCGACCAGGCTGGGGATGGTGATCCAACGGGGAGACTGCTCGTGCTCGATGAATCGCATCAGTCGAGGTGCCCGCCGGGGGCGTGGGACCACAGATTCTTCAGGTCGTCGTGGGCGCCGAGTCCGGGCAGGCTCACGGGAGGGTGCTCGCCGAGCAGCTGATTGGTGACGTTGATCGATGCGCCCACCCGGGCGAGGTTCTCGGCCACCGTGGTGGCTCCGGCGCGCAAGCCGTCCACGGCCTTCGTCCCGAACCGGAGGACGATGTCATCGAGCTCTTTGGGCAGCGCGGCGGGGTCGGCATCGATCACCACGTCGGGATACGGCTCGAGCACGTCCTCAGTCCCCTTCGGTGTGGCAGGCGTCTCATCGAGTTGAGGTCTGGTCAGGACACGACTGCTTCTCGCGCCCCGCGCGACATCGGGGCGCACCACCTACCGTGGGTTGGTGACCCCACACTTTCTCAGCGCGTCGCCATGCAGCGTCGCCGATGCAGCGCGGGTCTGACGCATGGGGTTCGAGCTGATCCCGCTGTTCTTCGGCGCCGGTGCGTTCGCTCTGATCGCCTGGGGAGCGCGTGCGCGACGGTCGACCGGTGGCCTGCCGCAGCACTGGTTGCCGGTCACCGGCAGGGTCGTGGACGCGGAGCCGCCGCAGCTCGTCTCGTACCTGACGCCGAATGGTCGCCGCGTCCAGCTGCGCGGCACGCTGGACCCGTCGTACGTGGTGGGGCAGGAGGTCGCCGTGCTGGTCGATCCGGTCGATTCGACGCGTGCCCGCCTCGTGGAGGCCGATCGGGCCGCTACGTCGGTGGCCCGCACCTTGCTGATCCTCGGGGTCGTGTCTGCCGTGGCCGCCGTCTTGTCGGTCATCGCCTTCGGTTGAGGACGGCATAGGCTGACTCGCGTGGCTCTCGACATCTCCGACGCGACGCACCTGCACTCCGGCAAGGTCCGCGACCTGTACGCCTATCAGGGCAATCTGCTGATGGTCGCCTCCGACCGGATCTCCGCCTACGACTTCGTGCTCTCGCCCGGCATCCCGGACAAGGGTGAGATCCTGACCCGGATGTCGCTGTGGTGGTTCGACCAGCTGGCCGATCTGGTGCCGAACCACGTGGTGTCCACCGACGTGCCCGACGCGGTGAGCGGCCGGGCACTCGTCGTGGAGAAGCTCGACATGTTCCCGGTCGAGTGCGTCGCACGGGGGTACCTGACCGGATCGGGGTTGATCGACTACCGGGCCACTGGCGAGGTCTGCGCTGTCCCGCTGCCGGCGGGGCTGGTGGAGTCGAGCCGACTCGCAGCGCCGATCTTCACCCCGGCCACCAAGGCCGACCTGGGCGACCACGACGAGAACGTCGACTTCGACCACGTCGTTCGCACCATCGGGTCCGCCGACGCCGAGGCACTGCGCGACCTGACGTTGCGGGTGTACGCACGCGCCGACGCGATCGCCAGGGAGCGCGGCATCATCGTGGCCGACACCAAGCTCGAGTTCGGGAAGCGGCCCGACGGGACGATCGTGCTGGGCGATGAGGTGCTGACCCCGGATTCGTCCCGCTTCTGGCCGGCTGACGCCTATGCAGAGGGTCAGGTGCAGGACTCGTTCGACAAGCAGATCGTTCGCAACTGGCTCACCTCGGACGCCAGCGGGTGGGACCGTTCTGCTGACGTGCCGCCGCCCGCGCTGCCTGCTGAGGTCGTGGAGAAGACCCGCGAACGCTACGTGCAGGCCTACGAGCAGCTCACCGGAGTGACCTTCTAGGCCGTGTCGCAGCCTCAGCGCACGCTGAGATCGGGCCTCAGGTGATCGCGACAAAGTCCCGCGATAGCAAGGAATGAATCGGCTCGAGGCGCGGGTGGGTGCGCATCGGATGGCGGTGGCGCCGGGCGATGGAGTCCAACCCGGGCTGCGAAGGCGTCGGGTACCTCGTCCACGGGGGCGTTGCCCTGATCGAGACATCAACGCCGACGGCACACCCGAATACCGGTTGCCCGGGGGGAGCTCCGCCGCAACCACCGCTACCGCGCCGACCAGAAAGCCGCCTGACCCGTGCGCTCGGACCAGGGGGAGAGGACAGTCCGGCGGTGGACTGATTTCTGCTCGACGGGTGCTGGCAGGAAGGGACGAGGCGCACGGTGGCCCAGAAGTTGTCGCCGTTCTGCCGGTAGTCTGAGAGGCCGTCACACCTGAGGAGATCATCGTGGGAAATCTGGCCGCACTGTTGCAGGACACGACCGCGGAGCACGGCGATCGCACCGCGATCATCTTCGGCGACACCGAGCTGAGCTACACCCAGCTGAACGCAGCGTCGAACCAGGTGGCCAACCTGCTGACATCGCGCGGCATCGGCAAGGGCGACAAGGTCGCGCTGAGCTGCCCCAACCTGCCGTACTTCACGATCATCTACTACGGGATCCTCAAGGCCGGCGCCGCGGTCGTCCCGCTCAACGTCCTGCTCAAGGGTCGCGAGATCGCCTACCATCTGGCCGACTCCGAGGCCAAGGCCTGCTTCGCCTTCGAGGGTTCGCCCGACCTGCCGATCGGCGACGCCGCCTGGGAGGGCTTCCAGGCCACCGACTCGTGCGAGGAGTTCTTCCTGATCAAGCTCGACTCGGCGGCACCGGCGCCGTTGGAGCCGCCGGAGTACTACGCACCGCTGATCGCCGAGCAGTCCCCGACGTTCGACATGGTCGACACCGATGACGACGACACGGCGGTGATCCTGTACACCTCGGGCACGACGGGCCAGCCGAAGGGCGCTGAGCTGCGGCACCGCAACATGCGTGACAACGCCCTGACCGGAGCGGCTCTGTTCGGGGCCGACGCCACCCATCCCGACACGTATCTGTGCGTGCTGCCGCTGTTCCACTCCTTTGGTCAGACCGTCATCCAGAACGGCGCGATCGCGTACGGCGGCACCGTCGTGATGCTGCCCCGGTTCGAGGCCAAGGCAGCACTGAAGCTGATGCTGGCGCACGAGGTCAGCTTCTTCGCCGGAGTCCCCACCATGTACTGGGGCCTGCTCGGCGCGCTGGAGGACGGCGACGTCGACGTCAGCACGCTCGCCGACAACCTGCGCATGGCCGCGGCCGGCGGGTCGGCGTTGCCCGGTGAGGTCCACAAGAACTTCAAGGAGCGCTTCGGCGTCACGATCCTCGAGGGCTACGGACTGTCCGAGACGTCGCCGGTGGCGTCGTTCTCGGTGTTCGGCGAGGAGCCGAGGGTCGGCTCGATCGGCGTGCCGATCCCCGGTGTGGAGATGAAGCTGGTCGACGATGAATGGAACGACGTCCCCGACGGGCCGGACGCGGTCGGCGAGATCGCGATCAAGGGTCACAACATCATGAAGGGCTACTTCAACCGCCCCGATGCCACCGAGGAGGCGATCCGTGACGGGTGGTTCCGCTCCGGTGACCTCGCCAAGAAGGACGAGGACGGCTTCTACTACATCGTCGATCGGTCCAAGGACATGATCATCCGCGGCGGCTACAACGTGTACCCCCGGGAGATCGAGGAGGTCATGATGTCGCACCCGGCGGTCTCGCTGGTCGCTGTCATCGGCGTGCCGCACGAGTCGCACGGCGAGGAGATCAAGGCCGTCGTGGTCAAGAACAAGGATCACGACGACGTGTCCGAGGACGATCTGGTCGCGTGGGGCAAGGATCAGTTCGCGGCCTACAAGTACCCGCGTCAGGTGCAGTTCGTCGACGAGCTGCCGATGACCTCGACCGGAAAGATCCTCAAGCGAGAGCTGAGCTGACTTCGGCGGAGGTCGTGGGGTGCGCGTGACGCACCGGCGCGTCGTCGACGTGCCGGAGCGGGCAGGTGAGGGCGCGCACCCCTAGGGTGTCCTCATGGCGACTGTGCTGGTGACCGGAGCGACAGGATTCATCGGCGGACGTCTGGTGCCGGCTCTCATCGAGGGCGGGCACGAGGTGCGTGCCATGACGCGGCACCCCGAGGACTACGACGGACCGGGCGAGGCCGTCGGCGGCGACGTCCACGAGGCAGGGACGCTGGCGCCGGCGCTCGAGGGCGTCGACGTCGCCATCTACCTCATCCACTCCCTCGGTGACGACGACTTCGAGACCAAGGACGCCGACGCCGCTCGGGCCTTCGGGCTGGCCGCTGCGGCGTGCGGGGTCAAGCAGATCGTCTACCTCGGTGGTCTCGGATCGGATGACCAGGAGCTGTCGCCGCACCTGCGGTCGCGACGCGAGGTCGAGCACCTGCTCGGCGAGTCCGGCGTGCCGGTCACCGCGATGCGGGCCGCCGTCGTGGTGGGACACGGCGGCATCTCGTGGGAGCTGACTCGTCAGCTGGTCAAGAACCTGCCGGCGATGGTCGTGCCGAAGTGGGCCGCCACCCCCACGCAGCCCATCAGCATCGACGATGCCGTGGCGTATCTGGCCGGGGTGGTCGACAACGACGACGCACTCGGCCGCACGTTCGAGATCGGTGGCGCCGACCGGGTGACCTACCTGGAGATGATGCAGCAGGCGGCCGAGGCGATGCATGGTCGGCGGCTGCCGATCAAGACGATCCCGCTGCTGACGCCGGGCCTGTCCTCGCGATGGATCGCGATGGTGACCAACGTCGACACCACGACGGCGAAGAACCTGATCGACTCGATGTCGACCGAGGTCGTGGTCACGGACCATTCCATCGACGACATCGTGAAGCGCGACGTGCGGAGCTACCGGCAGTCGGTCGATCGCGCGCTCGAGGAAGCAGCAGCCGAACGCTCAGCCCAGGCCGAAGATCGCGGGTAGGGCGAACAGCATCGTCATCGACCACGTGCAGTGCGTGAGGATCGGGGCGAGGATTCCTCCCGATGCTCGCCGTTGCAGCCCCACCACGACACCGAGCAGCGCTGCGGCGAACGACAACATGATGTTGCCGGTCGCTGCGGTGGCCACGGTGTAGGCGACAGTCGTCCAGAGCACCGGGCGGTTGGTGATCGCTGCGTAGGCGGCGCCGCGGAAGAACAGCTCCTCGGCGACTCCGTTGACCAACGTGATCACGGCGAGGATCGGAAGCGAGCCCTCCGTCGCGAACTCGAGGATGCTGCCGACCTGGTTGGCCAGCGGCTCGATCGGTCGGACGATGAGCGCACCCAGGGCGAAGACCCCGCCCAGCACGAGACCGATGGCGATCGGCTGCAGCACCGGACGGCGCGGCTCGTTGCCGCGATGGTCGACGATGCGGCCGAGGTGCAGAGGGCCGGAGGCGAACGCGCCGGCCGTCCACACCGCTGCCAGTCCGATGGAGGACGGGTAGAACCAGGCGCTGCCCGGTGAGATGCGCAGCGAGATCCCGAGCACGATCGCGCCGACGATGACGACCGCCACGGTCGTGGCCTGACGGCGCCGTAGCGACTGGTCGCTCTGGCGATGGTTGCGGGGCACGACGTGCCACAGGGAGTTGCCCAGGAAGGACTGGTCGATCCAGCGTCGAGCCACGCGCGGTCCCCTTCGTGTCGTCTGTTCACTACGAGGCTAGCGGGGGTGTGGGGGTGCGCGCTGACCGCGAGTCATCCGGTGGGGTCACCGGCTCGATAGACTGCTCGCACCGATCACACCTAGGAGTGCCAGTGGCCCGCGTCATCGTCGATGTCATGCCCAAGTCGGAGATCCTCGACCCCCAGGGCAAGGCCGTCCATGGCGCCCTCGCCAGGCTTGGATTCGACGGCGTCGTCGACGTGCGGCAGGGCAAGCGCTTCGAGCTGGAGGTGTCTGCAGCCGACGAGACGACGCTCGCGGAGATCGACCGGATCGCCGAGACGCTGCTGTCCAACCCCGTCATCGAGGACTTCGTCGTCAGGGTGGAGTCATGAGCGGGCGTCCGCGGACGAACGGGCCGGCGCGGTGAAGATCGGCGTCGTCACCTTCCCCGGTTCGCTCGATGACACCGACGCGCAGCGCGCCGTTCGGCTGGCCGGCGGCGAAGCAGTCCGGCTGTGGCATGGCGACCACGACCTGCACGGTGTCGATGCCGTGATCCTGCCTGGTGGCTTCTCCTACGGGGACTACCTGCGATGCGGGGCCATCGCGCGATTCGCGCCGGTGATGGCCGAGGTCGTGGCGGCAGCCCACGGGGGCATGCCGGTCCTGGGCATCTGCAACGGGTTCCAGATCCTGTGCGAGTCGCACCTCCTGCCCGGCGCGCTGATCCGCAACGACCACCGGACCTTCGTGTGTCGTGATCAAGAGCTCGTCATCGAGAACACGTCCACCTCGTGGACGTCGGCCTTCGATCTCGACGAGCAGATCACCATTCCGCTGAAGAACGGCGAAGGCGGGTATGTCGCCGACGAGGCGACCCTGGACCAGCTGGAGGGCGAGGGTCAGGTGGTGTGCCGCTACGTCGACGTCAATCCGAACGGATCGATGCGCGACATCGCCGGCATCAGCAACGAGCGCGGCAACGTCGTCGGCCTGATGCCGCACCCCGAGCACGCCGTCGAGGACCTGTGCGGTCCCGGCACCGACGGGCTGCGATTCTTCACCTCGGCCGTGCAGAGCCTGGTCGGACAGGTCTGACGCTTCGGGCCGGGTGACCCAACCCACAGCCCGTCAGCGCCGGAGAATTCGTGACGCAGGACGTCGCGCTGGTAATCTAGAGACACGCGAACGCGCATCTCAGCGCTGTTCCGGCCCGACTCGTCGTGCGAATCCGCATCGACTGGACCTTCGGGCATCGTCTCGAATTCGTCTGTGAGTCCTGTGAACCAGCCTGTTGGCAATTCTGCCCCTCTGCCCACCTTCTCCTCCTTCAACCTGCCCGAAGGTCTCGTGCGCAAGCTCGCACAGCAGAAGATCGTCACCCCCAGTCCCATCCAGACCGCGGTCATCCCCGATGCCCTCGACGGGCGCAACGTGCTCGGCCGGGCCCGGACCGGCTCGGGCAAGACCTTGGCCTTCGGTCTGCCCGTGCTCGCGCGGCTCGCTGGCCGGACGAGCCGCCCCAAGGCTCCTCGCGCCCTGATCCTGCTGCCGACGCGTGAGCTGGCCATCCAGGTGCACACCGCACTCCTGCCGCTCGCGCAGAAGATGGACCTCAAGCACACCACCGTCTACGGCGGCGTGCCGATCAACAAGCAGATCAACGCGCTCAAGGCGGGCGTCGACATCGTCATCGCGACCCCTGGGCGCCTCACTGACCTGCTGGACCGTCGTTGCGTGACCCTGTCCGACATCGAGATCACCGTGCTGGACGAGGCCGACCACCTGTGCGACCTGGGCTTCTACAAGCCGATCGACGCACTGCTGTCGAAGACTCCGGAGTCCAGCCAGCGGCTGCTGCTGTCGGCCACGCTCGACGGTGACGTGAACAAGCTGGTCCAGCGGCACCTGCCGCAGCACAGCCTGTTCGAGGTCGACGGGGTCGACGACCAGATCGACACGATGGAGCACCACGTCCTGGTGAGCGAGCCGACGGAGAAGACCAGGGCCGCCTACGCGCTGTTGAGCGCCAACCCGCGCAGCATCGTGTTCACCCGCACCCGTCGCGGAGCCACGCGGCTCGCGCGTCAGCTGACCCAGAGCGGCATCGACGCCGTCGACATGCACGGCGATCTCTCCCAGCGCAACCGCGAGCGCAACCTGGCCCGCTTCAGCAAGGGCGAGGCCAGCGTCATCGTCGCCACCGATGTCGCCGCCCGTGGCATCCACGTCGACGGGATCGGGCTGGTCGTGCACTACGACGCCCCCGCCGAGCACAAGGCGTACCTGCACCGTTCGGGCCGCACGGCTAGAGCCGGCGAGTCCGGCTCGGTCGTCACGATGACCACCCCGGAAGCCCTGCGCGACGTCATGGTCCTGCAGAACAAGGCCGGAGTCACCGCCCGTCACCACCGAGCCGCGACGGCCCCCTCGCCGATGACGGCCGCATCGCTCACCACCTCGGGCACCGAGGCGCCGGCGCTGCAGGCAGGTCGTGGGTCGGGCAGCGGCGGCGGCGGCCGCCCGAGTGGCAACCGCGGCGGCGGCGGTGGGCGTCCCCAGGCGCACCGCGGCGGTGGCAGTGGCAGCGGAGGTGGCGGAGGAAACCGCAACCGCAACCGCAGCCGTGGCGCTCGCTGACCTGAGGTCGTCGAGGCGGTAGGCGGAGCTGGTCTGCGTGGGCGTGAGGTCCCGGCTGCCGCGTCTCGGCCTGCTCGGGCCTGCGTTCATCGCGGCGGTCGCCTACGTCGACCCGGGCAACGTCGCGACCAACGTGACGGCCGGCTCGCAGTTCGGCTACACCCTCGTGTGGGTCGTGGTGCTGGCCAACGTGATGGCGGTACTGGTCCAGTACCTGTCCGCGAAGCTCGGCATGGTCACCGGCAAGTCGCTGTCGGCGCACCTCGGTGACCGACTGTCGCGGCGCACCCGGCTGACCTTCTGGGCCCAGGCCGAGACCATCGCCATCGCCACGGACCTCGCTGAGGTCGTCGGCGGCGCCATCGCGCTCAACCTGCTGTTCGATCTCCCACTGCCGATCGGCGCGATCATCACCGCCGTGGTGGCCATGGCGATCCTGCAGATCGGAGATCGCCGCGGGCAGGCGACGCTCGAACGGGTGATCATCGGTTTCCTCGCCCTGATCGCGCTCGGATTCGTCGCCGGACTGTTCGTGGACCCACCTTCCGCCGGACCGCTGGCCAACGGCCTGGTGCCGACGTTCGAGGGCGCTGACAGCCTGCTGCTTGCTTCAGGCATCATCGGGGCGACCGTCATGCCGCACGTCATCTACCTCCACTCCAGCCTGACGACCGATCGGCTGGGCCGGCGCGGCGCCGGACTGGGGATCGGCGAGCTGCTGCACGCAACGCGCGCTGACGTCGTGCTGGCGCTCGCGCTCGCCGGCACGCTGAACCTGTCGCTGCTCGTCGTCGCTGCGAACAGCCTCGACGGGCTGCCCGGCACCGACACCCTGGAAGGCGTGCACGCCGTCGTCACCTCCGAGCTCGGCGCAGGTGTGGCTCTGCTGTTCGCGGTTGCACTGCTCGGTTCGGGTCTGGCCTCGACCTCGGTCGGCAGCGCGGCGGGAGCCGAGGTGATGCACGGGCTGCTCGGTCTGCGCGTCCCGGTGCTGGTGAGGCGCACGGTCACGCTGATCCCCGCCCTGGTCGTGCTGCTGGTCGGCGTCGACCCCACGCGGGCTCTCGTGGTGTCCCAGGTGGTGCTGTCGATCGGCATCCCGTTCGCCCTGGTTCCGTTGGTGCTCCTCACCGCGCGTCGCGAGGTCATGGGTGAGCACGTGAACCGGTGGGGCACCACGCTCGCGGCGTGGATCGTCGCGGCGGTGGTCATCGCGTTGAACGTCGTTCTGCTGCTCTTGACCTTCTGGGGCTGACGATCTTCTGCGAGGATCACCTCTGTGGCTCTCCTGCGTGTGCGTGTCCCCCGTGATCTCGAGGCTCTGGTCGAGAACGTCGGTGACAAGCTGCGCCGGCGACCGATCGCCGACCTGACGCGCACCCCGCGCGACATCGTCGAGCAGCACGACGACTTCACGTTGTACCGGTACTCGCCCGCACCGGGTGTCAAGATCCGAGGCAAGCCACTGCTGTTCGTCCCACCCCTGGCGGCGCCGGCGCTCGCCTTCGACCTGCGCCGCACGTGCAGCGTGGTCGAGTACTTCGTCAAGCAGGGCCGACCGGTGTACCTCGCCGACTACGGAGCGGTCGAGTTCAAGCACCGCAGCCAAGGTTTCGAGCACTGGGTCGACTCCGTCGTGCCCCAGGCCATCCAGGCGACGTCGGACCACGCCGACGGCCGTGACGTGCACGTCGCGGGCTGGAGCCTGGGTGGCATCTTCACCATGTTCGCCGCCGCTGCCCATCCGGATCTGCCGATCGCCTCGGCCACGGCAGTGGCCAGTCCGTTCGACCTGCGTCAGGTCCCGCTGCTGGCGTTGGCTCGTCCCCTCGACAAGGTCGTGGGACGAGTCATCGGGCCGGCGTACCGCACGATGGGAGGTGTGCCGGCCTGGCTGACCCGCGCCGGCTTCCAGATCTCAGCGCTCGACAAGTACCTGACCAAGCCGTTCGCCATGGTGACGCACGCCGACGACCGTGACTTCCTGGCCCAGCTCGAGGCGGTCGATCAGTTCATGGCCTCGATGTACGCCTATCCCGGTCGGACCTTCGGGCAGCTGTACCACGTGGTCATGCGCACCAACGAGTTCGCGACCGGGGCGATGGAGATCGCAGGACGCCGGGTGCACCTCGGTGCGATCGACGTGCCGGTGCTGGTCGTGGCCGGCATCAACGACACGTTGGCGCCAGAACCCGCCGTGCTCCACCTGCTCGATCTGGTCGTGGGCTCGCCGCGAACCCTCATCGTGCGTGCTCCCGGGGGTCATCTGGGCGTCCTGACCGGGCGGGGTGCCCGCGACGCCAGCTGGCCGGGCATGGAGGCGTTCTTCATCGAGTCCGACTGATCGCTCCACGAGTGGCGCAAACTGTCCCGCGAGCGGCGCAGATTGGTCGAAAATGACCCTCGTGTCCAGCCATCTTGCGCCACTCGCGGGGGTGGGGGCTGCGGGGGAGGCACAATGACCTCATGCCTGAGCTGCCCGAGGTCAACGCGCTGGTGGAGTACCTCGACCGCGAGATGACCGGTGCTGTCGTCGCCGGGGTCGAGCTCGGATCGTTCTCGGTGCTGAAGACCTTCGAGCCGGCCGTCGAGTCGCTGGCCGGGCTCACCGTCACCGGAGTGACCCGGCACGGCAAGTTCATCGACATCGACGTCGACGGGCTGCACGTCGTGGTGCACCTGGCCAAGGCTGGGTGGCTGCGGTGGTCGTCGGCGTTCTCCGAGCCGCGCATCAAGATGGGCAACGGCCCCCTCGCCGCTCGGATGCGCATCGATCGCGGCGACGGTCCGCACGAGGGATTCGACGTCACCGAGGCCGGTACTCGCAAGGGGCTGGCGATGTACGTCGTGCGACAGCCGAGCGACGTGCCCGGCATCGCCGCACTGGGCCCCGATCCGCTGTCCGAGGGCTTCGACCTGCGTCCGCTGCTCGACCGGCACATGCAGGTCAAACGGTTGCTGCGCGACCAGAAGATCATCGCCGGAGTCGGCAACGCCTACAGCGATGAGATCCTGCACGTGGCCAAGATCTCGCCCTTCGCCCTGGCCGACACCCTGCCCGAGGCGGAGATCGAGCGCCTTGAGCAGGCCCTGCAGCAGGTGCTGCGGGACGCCGTCGACCAGGCACGGGGCAAGCCCGCTGCGGAGCTGAAGGACAGCAAGCGCACCCGGATGCGGGTGCACGGCCGTGCCGGTGAGACATGCCCCGCATGCGGCGACACGATCCACGAGGTCGTCTACTCCGACTCATCGATGCAGTACTGCGCGACCTGCCAGACCGGCGGGAAGCTGCTGAAGGACCGGACGACGTCGAAGTTCCTGAAGTAGGGCGCGCGGCTCGTCCCTCGCCGCTCCAGCCGCTCGTGCCTCGCGGCTGCCGGGCTTCGCCCGGGCGCCTTGCCTCGCTTCGCTCGGCCCTCCCCGCTCGTGCCTCGCGGCTGCCGGGCTTCGCCCGGGCGCCTTGCCTCGCTTCGCTCGGCCCATGGCCCCCTTTGCCTCGCTTCGCTCGCCCCTCCGGCCCTCCTCCGCGGCCCTTCGGGCCTGCGGCTCTCCTCCGGTCCTTCGGCCTTTCGGGCCTGGGGCCGGCCTCGCTTGGCTACGCGAGGGCGACGAGGGTGACGGCGGTGGCGGCGAGGACCAGGCCGATCGCCTGCCAGCGCAAGATGTGTTCGCGGAGCACGACTGAGGCGAGCAGCACGGTCACGGCCGGGTAGAGCGAGGAGACGACTGCGACGAGCGACAGCAGCCCCTGCTGGGTCGCGAACAGGAACGCCCCCTGGGCGGTGGCTCCCAACGGACCCATCACCAGTGCCCGCCACGCGCGGCGGTCGCGCGGCAGCCACGCCGCGCCGAGCACGCTGGCCGTGAGGATCACCGTGAGGATGGAGGTGACCTGGGCGAAGAAGACGGCGCCGAATCCGGCCCCGGGCCCGGTCTGACCGAGCATCACGAACAACGTGCCGAAGCCGAGACCGGCCAGCGCGCCATCCAGGATGCCGCCGCGAAGGGTGGGATCGGGCTCGGACCCCGCGGGCACACGGGAGATCAGGACGATCGCCGGGAAGGCCAGCACGATGCCGACGACCGAGATCAGGGCAGGCCGCTCGCCGGTGATGAGTCCGCCGGCCACCGGCAGCAACGCGGTGCCGATCGCCGAGATCGGAGCCACGACGCCCATCCGGGAGGTGGACAGCCCGCGATAGAGGAACGCCACCCCGAAGCCGCCGCCGACACCGGCCAGCGCGCCGTAGCCGAGATCGGACACGGAGGGCGAGCCCGGCACCACCGTCCAGGCGGCCAGCGCGCAGGTCGCGGAGGACAGCTGCCCGACGACGGCCACCTGCCATGGCGTCACGTGCTTGGCGAACAAGCCGCCGAGGAAGTCCGACACCCCGTAGCCCAACGCGCACAGCAGGGAAAGGACGATGGCCACTGACGCAGCCTAGGGCTCCGGTCCCGCCGACACGTGTGCACCTCAGCCGCGTCGGGCCAGCCGATCCTGCAGCGTGAGCGCCATCAACAGCACGACGGCCGCCGTGGCCAGCCCCCACTTGGTCGATCCGGCGGCGCCGATGCCGCCGAGGATCGATGCGCTGACGTCGCCTCGCTGGTGCAGGGCGATGAGCACCAGGACGTTCTCGACCTCGTCGGCGGCCGCGGCGCCGATCGTCAGGGCCATGCCGATGCCGCGCGTCACGCCCAGCGCCACGTGCTGGAAGGCGAGAACGCCCAGGAGCCCGTAGCCGGCGGTGAACACGACGTCGGCGACCGCCGCCGCCGCCGCCCGTCGCCTGCCGTCGCCGAGCACGCCGAGGAACTCATCACCGGTGGTGGCCGCCTGCAGGTCCAGGTAGTTCGGCTCCAGCAGCCAGATCGCTGCGCCCGACACGACCAGCACGGCCAGGATCGGTCTCCAGCTGGGCATGCGGGCATCCTCGTGGCACACGCCCGGCCACCTCGCGTCCGACGACTGCCTACGATGAGGGCATGGAGAGCCGTAGACGTCGTCCGGGCCGGTGGGCCGCGCAGGCCAATCGGGCCGCCCACGACGCAGCGCAGCGCGTGGACGACACTTCAGGACAGACGACGATCCGTGCCGCCTCGGCGATCGCTGCGGCAGTGCGCCTGTTGCGCTGGCCCACGGCCGCGATCATGTGGGTGCCGGTTCCCTTCATCGTGACGACGATCGTGATCGGCGTGGCCGCGCACGGTGCGGTCGGGGGAGTCATCATCGTCATCGGGCTCGTGCTGGCCGCCGTGACGACGGCGTTCGCGCTGCGTCGCCGGCGGGTGCTGTGGGCGGTCGCGGATCCCGAGGCCCTCGCCGCGGAGCTGCGGGTCATGGTCAACCTGACCGGCCGGATCGAGCAGACCAGCACCGTGCTGCACGACATCGCCGGCGGCGAGGGCTGGCGGGTGCTCGGTCGCCTTCGCGGACTGTGGAGCGGCGCGAGCCTCCCGGCCCGCTGGTTCGACGACGTCCGAGGCCTGCCGCGAGCCAAGTACTTCGCCCCACCGAAGATCGGCACCACGATCTCGTTGGCGATCGCGGCCCTGTGGCTGGTGCCGATCTCGATCGTGGTCACTGTGATCGCGGCCGTGGGGGCGATCGCAGGATCGATCTGAGGCTCAGGCCGAGCGCGAGCCGACCTGGGGATCGGCATCCAGCAGGAACGCGACTCCGCAGTGCCGGCAGATCCCGCGTTCGGCGGCGTCGTCGCTGACGTCGATCTCTGACTCGCAGGTCTCGCACAGCACGGCCAGACCGAGCAGGATGAGGCTGTCGAGGGGCATGTTCGTCACGTTACGCCCGCCGTCGGACACATCTGGCCCGACACACGCATCAGCTCGAACGGCTGACGTGACGGTGCTGCATCGGATCGGCGATCGCGACCAGCCGCTGCCGTTGCTGCGGGCTCATGTCCGCCGCCCGCCGGGCGATGTCGAGGGTGAACTGGGCGACCTCGGCGGCGAACACCGGCCGGCGGTCCAGATCGAGCTCCTCGGCCAGAGCGACCAGGGAGCGCATGTCGTTGTCGCGCACCGCCCAGGCGAATCGTTGCCAGATGTGGGACGTGCCACAGGAGTCATCGACGTGCTCGACCGCACGGAGCAGGGCGTCGAGGTGGATCGGACCGCCGATCTGCACCGACAGCACCGCAGCATCCACCTCCTCCAGCAGCAGGTCGTGGGCGCGAGCCTCGTCGATGACCCCCTCCAAGATGGTGAGCGCCTCCTCCGGCTCCCCGATCGCGTCGTGGACGCATGCGCGGGTGAGGCGGCACTCCAGGTCGTGCTGGCGGCGGGTGTTGGCCGGGCGCGAGGAGGACGCCTCGAGCAGGTCGTGGACCCGATCGATGTCGCCGACCTGCGCCAGGATCTGTGCGGACATGCTCTCGATCCACCCACGGATCTGGTGGGGATCACTGATCGGGGTACGCGCCAGAGCCAGCTGGGCATGGGCCAGGGCTGACGCCAGATCACCGCTGAAGAACGCATGGATGCCCCACAGTGCAGTGCCAAGCCGGCCCAGGTTGCCGTAGGCGACCCCGGGCGTCGAGTACGCGGTGAGGGCGTCGTGGGCAGCGGCGTAGTCGGCTGCGGAGATGCGGCAGACGATCTGGGTCTCCATGGCCAGCTCGATGTTGCAGGCGCTGACCGTGTCGCCCAGCTCGACGAGCAGTCGCAACCCTTCATCGGAGCTCGTCACGGCCTGCTCCACCCGGCTGACGTGCCGCAGCGAGTTCGCGAGGGCGACGTGGGCCATGGCGCGGTTGACCGTCGACAGCCGGTCGGACAGGATCATCGTCCGGAGCTGCCGTCGGTGGTCCTCGGAGCCGTCGGCGTACACCGCCCCGAAGAGCCGGGCCAGCTCGATGATCGACGTCTGAGGCTCCTCCCCGGGTGCGAGGTGGTCGCGGATCGGCTGCAGAGAGGCCTCGATCTCCTCGGCATCGAGATAGCGGCCGGACCAACGAAGGAAGGGCAGCAGGTCGTCCTCGTGCAGCGCGGAGAAATCGGTCGATCGCAGCAGAGCCACGATCTGGTCGTCGGCACCGCTCTCGCTGAGCGCATGCGCCTGCTCGACCAGGAGCCTCGACGATCGTTCGGCCGGCGTGATGGTGTCCACGAACTGCAGGGCCTCGAGGTAGCGGCACTCGTGATTGGCTCGGGTGGCCGCCTGGACTGCGAGCTCGACGGTGAGCGGCTGGTCGATGGAACGGAACCAGCTGGCGACGCGAGGTGCCACGCCGGGCAGCGCCGCGGTGCGATGCAGGCGGTCCGCGTACCTGCGATACAGGGTCGTACGGCGCTCGTCGGTCAGGCTGTTCCTGATGAGGATGGCCTCGACCCGGGAGGCGAACACGACCCGATCGGCGTCGACGCGCACGGCGCCGCCGTCCACGGCCGCCTGCACCGCGGACTCGCCGAAGACCGCGATTGCCTCCTCGAGGTCGAGGTCGAGGGTGAGTGCTGCTGCATCGATGACGTCTCGGGCGGGGTGATCGCTGGCGAATCTGGGCGGCCACACGACTCCGGCGAACTCGGCTGCCTCGTCGACGGCGTCGACGGGCACCGAGATGTCGGTGACGAGCACGCCGGCGATCGGCGTGATCTGGCCGGTTCGATACCCCGCGTCGGCCAGCTGCTTGAGCACGGCATAGGCCCCCTGGGACCGGTGCGCGAGGATGGCAACGGTGGTCGGATGCGGCACGGCCCCGAAACGCTGTTCCAGCAGACGGGAGATCGCCTCGTCGTCCAGCGGGGGCAGATCGATCAAGGCGGCGCTGCGCGCCAGTCGGCGGGCGGCGCCGGTCGAGGCTCCGACGGTGCAGACCAGGGCGATGCGCCGGGACTCCACCAGGTGCGCCAGCACGTCGAGCGAGCCCTCGTCGCACAGATCGGCCTCGTGCAGGCAGATCGTCTGCAGCCCGAATGATTTGTCCAGGACCTTCGCGGTGGCTGCGACGACATCCTCGACCGGCTGCCCGGGCGCGGCGCGAAGACTGGGCAGCAGATGGTTCAGCGCTGCGTACTGCTGGTCGCCCGGCCCGAAGGAGAGCGCGTTCCGGCCCCAGGACGTCGCGACTGCAGAGCCGGCGATGGCGCCCGCCAAGGTCCCTCGGTGGCTGCCGAGCGGACCCACGATCATGACGTGGTGGGTGTCAGCGAACAGTTGGCGGGCCCCGGCGAGGAACGTCTCGGAGAAAGCAGCGGGCCAGTGGAGGGCGTCGTCGTTCATCTGCCCATACCCCTCCCGTCGTCCCCAGACGCTCGACAGCGTAGTCCGGTCGGCGCTCACGTCCGGTGCCCCCTCAGGATTCGGGGTGTCGAACCATCGCCGCGCTGCTCGGGGGACAGCCGGCCCTGCCGGGCCCGGCGCTAGGGTCGTGTCGTGACCGCAGGCCGCCAGCTCGACACCGTCCATCTCGCCGCGACGACTCCCGACCACACGCAGCCGTGGGCCGAGCTGGGTCTGAAGGAGGAGGAGTACACACGCATCCGCGAGATCCTCGGCCGCCGCCCCACGGGCGCAGAGCTGGCGATGTACTCGGTGATGTGGAGCGAGCACTGCTCCTACAAGTCCAGCAAGGTGCACCTGAAGAAGTTCGGCGACCTGCCGCAGGAGACGCCCTTGGGCAGGACCCTCGCCGGGATCGGGGAGAACGCCGGCGTCATCGACATCGGTCAGGGCTACGCAGTCACCTTCAAGGTCGAGTCGCACAACCATCCGTCCTACGTCGAGCCCTACCAGGGCGCCGCCACCGGCGTGGGTGGCATCGTGCGCGACATCCTGGCCATGGGAGCGCGTCCGGTCGCCGTGATGGATCCGTTGCGGTTCGGTCCGCTCGACGCTGCCGACACCCGCCGCGTGATGCCCGGCATCGTGGCCGGCGTGGGCGGCTACGGCAACTGCCTCGGACTGCCGAACATCGGCGGTGAGGTCGTCTTCGACGAGACCTACCTCGGCAATCCCTTGGTCAACGCGCTGTGCGTCGGCGTCCTGCGACACGAGGACCTGCATCTCGCGTTCGCCTCGGGGGTCGGGAACAAGGTCGTCCTCTACGGCGCACGCACCGGCGGCGACGGCATCGGCGGAGTGTCGGTGCTGGCCTCCGAGACGTTCGACGCAGCCGCCGACGGCGTCGACGCCGGTCCGGCCAAGCGACCCAGCGTCCAGGTCGGTGATCCGTTCATGGAGAAGCTGTTGATCGAGTGCACCCTGGAGCTGTTCGGGGCCGGCGTCGTCAACGGCATCCAGGATCTCGGTGGCGCGGGTCTGTCGTGCGCGACCAGCGAGCTGGCCTCGGCCGGCGACGGCGGCATGCGGGTGGAGCTCGACACCGTCCCGCTGCGCGACTCGACCCTCTCGCCCGAGGAGATCCTCATGAGCGAGAGCCAGGAGCGCATGATGGCGGTCGTCGAGCCGGGCGACCTGGACGCCTTCATGGCGATCTGCGCCACGTGGGACGTCGAGGCCGTCGTCGTCGGCGAGGTCACCGATGGCGACCGCCTGGTGATCGACTGGCACGGCGAGACGGTGGTGGACGTGCCGCCTCGATCGGTGGCACACGACGGGCCGACGTACGAGCGCCCCTCCGCCCGCCCTGCCGATCAGGACGCCCTGCAGGCCGACGCCGCCGAACAGCTCGCCCGACCCCGGACCGGCGACGACCTGCGCGATCAGCTGGTCGCGGTCGTCACGTCGCCGAACATGGCCGACAAGTCGTGGGTCACCGACCAGTACGACCGGTACGTCCAGGGCAACACGGTGCTCGCCCAGCCCGAGGACGCCGGAGTGGTGCGCATCGACGCCAGCACCCACCTCGGTGTCGCGATCTCGACGGACTGCAACGGCCGCTTCGCGCGTCTCGACCCGTACGTCGGGGCCCAGCTCGCGCTGGTCGAGTCGTACCGCAACGTCGCGGTCACCGGGGCGCAGCCGCTGGCGGTCACGGACTGCCTGAACTTCGGATCGCCGGAGAACCCCGACGTCATGTGGCAGTTCGAGCAGGCCACCCACGGGCTGAAGGACGCCTGCGCGGTGCTGGGCATCCCGGTCACCGGCGGCAACGTCTCGTTCTACAACCAGACCGGCGAGACGCCGATCCTGCCGACCCCCGTGGTGGGTGTTCTCGGGGTCATGACCGACGTGCGTCAGCGCATCGTCCACGGCTTCGTCACCGGCGGCGCGCACATCGTCGTCCTCGGCGAGACCCGCGAGGAGCTGTCCGGATCGACCTGGGCCGACGTCGTGCACGATCACCTCGGCGGTCGCCCTCCGCGGGTCGATCTCGAGGCCGAGCGCACCCTGGCCGAGCTGATGCTCGAGGCTGCCTCGACCGGTGTGCTCGAGTCGGCGCACGACCTGTCCGACGGTGGTCTGGCGATGGCACTGGCCGAGGCCGCCTTCCGGCACGGCATCGGTGCGGCCGTGGTGCTGGACGACCCGTTCCTGGAGCTGTTCAGCGAGTCGTCGGCCCGCGCGATGGTCGTGGTCACCGAGCGGCGGCACGAGGAGCTGGTCGACCTGGCGCAGAAGCACGGCGTGCCGTTCGCGTCCGTCGGGCGCACGGGCGGCAGCACGCTGGAGGTCGAGGATCAGTTCAGCGTCGACGTCGCAGAGCTGCGCACCGCGTGGCAGTCGACGATTCCTGCGGCTCTCGCCTGAGGCTATCGTTCGACCATGGCTCGTCCGGATCGAAGGCTCGAGCCGGCCGAGCTGTCGCTGGTCCTGCGCCGGATCGACAGCGGCACGGCTGACCGCGCAGACCTGAAGTC
>JBBSRN010000015.1:0-19062 GCA_038242985.1 Propionibacteriales bacterium
GTACGGCGCGACGCCGCTCAGGAGCCAGTCGGCCGTGATCTCGAAGTCACCGTCCCTGTCGGCACCGTTCCTGTCGGCACCGTCCCCGGCGTGCCCGCGCACCGTGACGTGGTCGTCGTGCGCCTCGATGCTCGTGACGGGGGAGCTGGTGCGGATCGTGACGCCGGACTCGCGAGCCACCCGCTCGAGCTCGCCGGAGACCGCACCCATGCCGCCGACCGGTACCCGCCACTCGCCGGTCCCGTTGCCGATCAGGTGGTACAGGAAGCAGCGGTTTTGGATCAGGGTCGGATCGTGCAGGGAGGCGAAGGTCCCGATCAGCGCATCGGTCCCGACCACGCCGCGCACCAGGTCGTGCGAGAAGCGCCGCTCGATGGCAGCACCGAGCGGATGCACGACGAGATCGGCCCAGATCGTCGGATCGACGCGGGCCTTGACCTCGGCGGCGCGGGGGAGGGGCGCCAGCAGAGTGGGCGCGAGAGCCGTGGCCACGGTGCCGACCTCGGCGTAGAACCGTTGCCAGGCCGCGAACTCGGTGTCCGAGCCGGTCAGCTCGCGAAAGGACTCCCGTGTCGCAGCACCTTCCTGCGTCTCGACGAGCAGGCCGCCGCCGGGATACGGCGTGTAGGACGCGGTCTCGCGGGACAGCAGCTCCAGCTCCAGACCGAGGTCGTCGATCAGCGACTGGGGCATCAGGCTGACCAGGTAGGAGTAGCGCGACAGCCGGGCGTCGACACCATCGAACGTCTGTGCGCTGATCGCCGCGCCACCGACGTGGGGCAGCCGTTCGATGATCTGGACCCCCAGGCCCGCACGGGCCAGATAGATCGAGGCGACCAGCGCGTTGTGCCCGCCGCCCACGATCACGACGGTCGGCGCTGACGTGGTCGGTGTCACGGGCCCAACCTAGCGGCCGATCTGGTCAGATGGACCGAGGGAGGACTACCCGCAGCTCAATCGTGCGATGTGGGACTCGAGGGCCACGTCCCATGCGGCTTCGGCTGCCTACGATCTCGACCGGTTCCGAAACGACCCGGAAGCCGTCAGCGACGTGGTGCGGTTCGACCTGCCGCGCCTGGGCGGCCCGAGATGCTGGCCGCCAGCTTCACGATCGGTGCAACCCGTGGGTGACGCCGTGGTGGCGCGTCGGCGTCAACCCGGACTCGGCAACGTTGGGCCGCGACTGATTGACTGGTGGGCATGCGATCGGTAGCTCTCTCCCCGGACCATCGACAGGCGGCGCTCGACGCCATGGAGGCCGAGCAGCTCGACGTGCTGGTCATCGGCGGGGGCGTGGTCGGCGGTGGCGCTGCGCTCGACGCCGCCACGCGTGGCCTGTCCGTCGGGCTGGTCGAGGCGCGTGACTTCGCGTCGGGCACGTCGAGTCGGTCCAGCAAGCTCATCCACGGCGGCCTGCGCTACCTGGAGATGCTGGACTTCCGGCTCGTCGCCGAGGCGCTCGCCGAGCGGGGTCTGCTGCTGGACAAGCTCGCCCCGCACCTGGTGCACGCGGTGCCGTTCCTGTATCCCCTCAAGCACCGCTTCTGGGAGCGCATCTACGCCGGGTCCGGAGTGGCCCTGTACGACACGATGGCCGCGCTGTCCGGTCGGTCCCGAGGGGTGCCCCACCATCGCCACCTCACCCGGCGCGGTGCGCGGCGGCTCGTCCCCGCGCTCAGGCGCGACGCGCTGATCGGCGCGCTGCACTACTACGACGGACAGGTCGACGACGCCCGGCACACCATGTTCTTGTCCCGCACCGCTGCTGCGTACGGCGCGCACGTGGCCAGCCGCTCGCGTGTCGTCGGCCTGCTGCGAGAGAGCGATCGTGTGGTCGGTGCGACCGTGAAGGACCTGGAGTCCGGCCGCGAGTTCGACGTCCGCGCCCGCCAGGTGGTCAACACCACAGGCGTGTGGACCGACGAGACGCAGGCGCTCGCCGGTGAACGCGGCCAGTTCCACGTGCGAGCCAGCAAGGGTGTCCACCTGGTCGTCCCACGGGACCGGATCCGCAGTGAGTCTGGCCTGATCCTGCGCACCGAGAAGTCGGTGCTGTTCGTCATCCCGTGGGGTCGCCACTGGATCATCGGCACCACCGACACCGACTGGTCGCTGTCCAAGGACCACCCGGCCGCCAGTCGCAGCGACATCGACTACCTGCTCAAGCACATCAATGCAGTCCTGGCCCAGCCGCTCACCCACGCCGACGTCGAGGGTGTCTACGCCGGACTCCGGCCCCTGCTCGCCGGCGAGGACGAGGCCACCAGCAAGCTGTCGCGCGAGCATGCGGTCTCCACCGTCGTGAAGGGTCTGGTCGTCGTCGCCGGCGGCAAGTACACGACCTACCGGGTGATGGCCAAGGACGCCATCGACGCCGCCGTGCATGCGATGTCCAGCCAGCTGGACCGCACGATCGCACCGTCGTGCACCGAGGACGTGCCCCTGCTCGGTGCCGAGGGCTACGACGCCATCTGGAACCAGCGACACCAGCTCGCATCGTCCAGCGGCCTGGGCATCGGTCGCATCGAGCACCTGCTCAAGCGGTACGGATCGCTCGTGCACGAGGTGCTGGACCTGGTGGCCGAGCAGGCTGATCTCGGCGAGCCGCTCGACGGGGCAGATGACTACCTGCGTGCTGAGATCGTCTATGCCGCCAGCCATGAGGGCGCCCGTCACCTCGACGACGCGATCGCTCGCCGCACCCGGATCTCGATCGAGACGTTCGATCGTGGCACGGAGGTCGCCGACGAGGTCGCGATCTTGATGGGCGAGGTGCTCGGATGGGACGATCAGCAGCGCGCCAACGAGGTCGACCACTACCTCAAGCGGGTCGAGGCCGAGCGCGAGAGCCAGACCATGCCCGACGACGAGACCGCCGATGCTGCCCGCATGGGCGCCGGCGACGTCGTGCCGGTGTCGACGCTTTCATGAGGGTGCGGCGATGAAGCGGCGGGTCGCGCCGAAGGAGACCACGACGGACTACGACGTTCGGTCGCCGGCAATTCGTACGGTCCTCACGGTCGCCAGCACGTTGGTGGCCGTGTCGGCACTCGCTGCGCTGGTGCTCGGAGCGTCGATCCTGACGCGTGACACCCGCGAAGCCACGAGTCAGATCGACCTCACCGGAGTGGCCCAGCTCGTCGTCACGTCCGAGGACGCCAACATCGAGGTGGTGGAGGGCGAGCCGGACCTGCTCACCGTCACCTCGAGCATCACCAGTGGCCTGCGTCGGACCAGCTACCAGATCGGCCGGCGCGGCGAAGACATCAAGATCGTCAGCGAGTGCCAGGCGTGGCTCAATCCGGGGTGCGGTGTCGGCACGACCTTGCGGGTGCCACCGGGGCTGCCCCTGGTCGTTCGCACGAGCAACGGAGACATTCGCGCCACGTCCATCTCCCGGGGGGTGCTGACCGTCAGCAGCACCGCCGGCGACATCGACGCCACGGGTCTGGCAGTCGACGAGTTCTCCGCTGAGACGACTGCCGGCTCGATCGCAGCCGATTTCGCCGAGCAGCCGTTCGCGTTCAAGGCCACGACCAGCAGCGGTGACGTACGAGCACTGATACCGAAGGGCAAGCGGTCCTACGGGGTGCGGACCAGGACCGACAGCGGGAACGTGCAGTCCACCGTGGACTCCGACCCCGACGGGGACGGCTTCGTCCGGGTGCGCACCGGCAGCGGCGACATCCGTCTCACCACCAGCTGACGCAGCGGCTCCTCAGGGACGCACCACGGCCGACACGACGCGTCCGATGACGAGCCACACGCCGGCGGCGATGCCCCAGTTCACCAGGGCGTTGCGGGTCTCGGCGCTGTCGCCGCTGAAGCTGAAGATGCCGCCCTTGCGGCTGAACGGTCCGTCGAACGTGTTCGCGACGCCCTTGACGAAGCGCACCAGCACGTTGTCGGCGTTGATGTTGTTGCGGGCGGCGACGGTCACGATCGCGATGACGATGATGACAGCGATGGCCACGCACACCAGCTGGATCACGCGGGCCGCAGTGATGCGGATGCGTTGGACGGTCGGGGTCGTCGAAGTCTCAGCCATGGCCCGACAGTAGTGGCGCACATGACAGTTGGCCCCCCGAACGACGTTTTCGCCGATCGGGGGGCCAACTATTCTCTCGGGGTGAACGACGGGACTTGAACCCGCGACCACCGGCACCACAAGCCGGTGCTCTACCAACTGAGCTACGCCCACCATGCGTGCCGGGACGTGTCCCGCACGGCGACATCGAGTCTACCCCAGCCGTTCGCGAGCCCCGACCCAGACCGCGGTCGACCGGGTTCGCGGGACCCTGGGCAGTGCGAACCCTTCCGGCTCAGGCCCGGCCGGTCAACGATCCTGCAACCTCGGCCGCGATCGCCTTGGCAGCCTCGGAGTCCAGGCCAGGTGCTGCCTGGAAGACGGCGCGCCGGTAGTAGCGCAGCTCCTCGATGCTCTCCTGGATGTCGACGAGAGCGCGGTGGTGGCCAGCCTTGGCGGGCGCAGCGAAGTATGCCCGCGGGAACCACTGCCGCGCGAGCTCCTTGATCGAGGAGACGTCGATGACCCGGTAGTGCAGCCAGCTCTCGAGTCCGGTCATGTCGCGAGCCAGGAACGCGCGATCGGTGCCGATCGTGTTGCCGGCCATGGGAGCCTTGCTCGGCTCGGGCACGTGCTCGCGCACGTAGGCCAGCACCTGCTCCTCGGCCTCGGCCAGGCTCAGGCCACCATCGAGCTCGCTGACGAGGTCAGACGTGGTGTGCATGGTGCGCACGAAGTCGTTCATCTGCTCGAGTGCGGCTGGTGGAGGCTTGATCACCAGATCGACGCCGTCACCGAGGACGTTGAGCTCGTAGTCGGTGACCAGGGCGGCTACCTCGACGAGCGCATCGTGCTCGAGGGACAGCCCGGTCATCTCGCAGTCGATCCACACCAGCTTGTCGTTCACGCAAGGAACCCTAGTACGCACAGTCCCGCTGCGAGGGGCGGACACCTGCTGGTGACCGGCCGGTAGGCTCGGCCTTGAATTCCGCGAGCCGGAACCTTCGGGCCGACACCGTCGTTGATGTCCGTGGTGCCCACCCAACCCAGGAGACGAAGACGTGGCCAACGACCGTCAGCAGCGAGCCGCCCGCGCCGAGCAGATGCGCAAGCAGCGGGAGAAGGCCGACCGACGGCAGCGGAACCTGATCTCCGTCGGGATCGTGGCCGTCGTGGTGATCCTCGTGGTCGTCGCAGGCATCGCGATCAAGAGCATCAACGACGACAGCGCGAAGGACACCGCGCTCAACACGCCGGCCAACGTCACCAAGGACTACGGCGTGCTCTACGACGCCGCCGCCGCTGGCGGGAAGGCGACGTCGGATCCGGTGTCGATCGATCTGTACGAGGACTTCCAGTGCCCCGGCTGCCAATCCCTCGAGGCCACCAGCGGTCAGTTCTTGAAGGACCAGGTCAAGTCCGGTGCGGTCGAGCTCACCTATCACCCGTTCTCGTTCCTGGACGAGCTGGGCGGGAGCCCGAACCGGTACTCGCACCGGGCCACCAACTTCGCGCTGTGCGCGCTCGACTCCGGCGGTGTGCCGGACTTCGTCAAGGCGCACGACTACCTGTTCCTGAATCAGCCCGAGGAGGGCAAGCCGGGTCCGGAGGACGCCGATCTGGTCAAGGCAGCGGACAGCGTGGGGCTGACCGGCCTCGACAGCTGCATCAAGACCGAGAAGTTCAATCGGTGGATCGATGACGCGAAGGAATTCGGTTCGAAGAAGGGCGTGACCGGCACCCCGACGCTCTTCGTGAACGGCAAGACGATCGAGAACCCGACGCCGGCCAACCTGACGAAGGCCATCGACGCCGCGAAGAAGGGCTAGTCTGCCGCGGGCGCGGCAGCTCCGCGCCCGCCGTCATGTCCTGGACCTTCTCGAGCCGGGGCACGACCACGACATCGACGTGAACCACTCGCTGATTCACGCGAGCCACGAGCGTGAGCTGAGCGAGCAGTAGCGGGCCCGCGCCCCGGTCGAGAACCTGCGTGCCAACGATTGCTTCGACGGCGACTCCGACCTTCTATTCGGCGACGTGATCGCCAGCTCCGTGTTCTCCCACCTGTCGCTGCGTCCTCCCGCGTGTCGCCGAACCACATCCGTCTGGCGCTTCTTCGCCTCGACCACGTCGGGGCGCCGGGAGGTGTTCGTCGCGACCTTCTTCGGGCGCCGGGCCGACCTTCGGCGACTGGACGTACCCGTACATCGGCGTCTGGGGCCACCCAGTCGGTCACGCCGACTCTCTCGTCGCTGCTGGATTTCAGGCAGTTTTCTCACTGTGCCAACCGCCACATGGTGAGAATCTAGTTCACCATGTGCCGACATGTTCAGTGGGCGTCGAAAAATATTCGCTGTGAGGTGGTTCACAAATCCCGCCACGACGAACTACTGTTCTTCACATGGTGAAACTCATCAACACATTGTGAATTGGGGACCTGTCGTGAACAGCATGAGAAATGAATCAGTCTTTACGTGGGCTGCACCGCCGCTGAAGTTCGGCGACGGGGCTCTGGACGAGGTCGGCCACGAGGTCGCTGCCGCTGGAGCCTCGTCATGCCTGATCATCACCGACCCGGGCGTTCGTCAGACCGGCATCCCGGACCGGGTGTCCGATCAGCTCGTCGCCCAGGGCATCAAGGCCGAGATCTTCGACGGCGTCGCGGTGGAGCCGACCGACGACAGCATCGAGCTGGCGGTCGCCTACGCGCGGCAGCAGCCGTGGGACTGCTACCTGGCCATCGGGGGTGGGTCGGCGATCGACACCGCCAAGGCGGTCAACCTCTTGACGACACATCCCGGTGAGCTGATCGACTACGTCACGGCGCCGATCGGCGCCGGCAAGGCTCCGTGGCTCCCGCTGAAGCCACTCATCGCCATCCCCACGACTGCCGGCACCGGATCGGAGTCCACCACGATCTGCGTGATCGACATGTTGCGGCTGCACCTCAAGGCCGGCATCAGCCACCCGTCGTTGCGGCCGGTGCTCGCCATCGTCGATCCGTCGACCACGGTGAGTCTTCCGCCGGAGGTGACGGCGGCGAGCGGGATGGACGTGCTCTCGCACGCGCTGGAGAGCTACACGAGCGTCGCGTACGACGCGAAGCCGGCGCCGGAGGATCCGCGCAAGCGGCCTGCCTTCTGCGGCGCCAACCCGATCAGCGACATCTGGTGCGAGAAGTCCCTCGAGCTCGTCGGGGCGAACCTGCGGCGTGCGGTCATGAATGGCCGTGATCTCCGAGCCCGGCACCAGATGGCGCTCGCTTCGACCTATGCCGGCACCGGCTTCGGCAACGCGGGGACCCACCTCCCGCACGCGAACGCCTACCCGATCGCCGGCGCCGTCAAGGGATACCAGGCCACGGGATATCCCGAGATGCCGATGGTTCCGCACGGGCAAGCCGTCGCTGTCACGGCGCCGCAGGTCTTCCACTGGACCTACCCCGGCGACCCGCAACGACACCTGCGCGCCGCAGAGCTGCTGTCGGGACGGACGTTCACCAACGTCGACGGCGCCGACGCGCTGTCCCACGTCCTGAAGGAGCTGATGGCCGACATCGGCATCCCGAGCAGCCTGAGCGACTTCGGCTACGTCGACAGCGACGTGGACATGCTCGTCGCAGGCAGCATGAAGCAGACCCGCCAGCTCTCGGTGGTGCCGCGCCCCGTCTCCGCCGACGCGCTCGCCGACATCTACCGGGCGTCGTTCTGATGTCGCCGGAGATCGATCGCCGCGAGGAGATCGCGCCGACGGACCAGGTCACCCGCAAGGAGATGCGCACGGTCCTGCTCTCGTGCCTCATCGGGACGGCGGTGGAGTGGTACGACTTCTTCCTCTACGGCGTCGCGGCGGGGATCGTGTTCAACCAGCTGTACTTCCCCAGTGACAATCCGGTGGTGGGTACCCTGCTCGCGTTCGCGACCTTCGCGGTCGGATTCGTGGCACGGCCGATCGGTGGTCTGATCTTTGGGCACATCGGCGACCGGGTCGGGCGCAAGAAGACCCTCATCATGACCATGCTGATCATGGGGGTCGCGACCTTCCTGATCGGTCTGGTGCCCACGTACGCGGGCATCGGCGTGGCCGCACCCGTGATCCTGATCATCCTGCGAGTCATGCAGGGTCTGGCGGTCGGTGGGGAGTGGGGCGGCGCCGTCCTGATGGCTGTGGAGTACGCCCCGAAGAATCGCCGCGGACTGTTCGGCAGCGTGCCGCAGATGGGTCTGGCCATCGGCCTGATCATGGGCACCGGTGTCTTCACGGTCCTTGAGCTGTCGTTGTCAGACAGCGCCTTCCTCGCCTGGGGGTGGCGCATCGCCTTCATGCTCAGCGCACTCCTGGTGTTCATCGGGCTCTACATCCGGCTGAAGGTCATGGAGACCCCCGCGTTCCGCAAGCTCGAGGAGCGTGAGGAGAAGGCCGCCGTGCCCGCGGTGGAGCTCTTCAGCGGCAAGCTCAATCGGCGGCACATCTGGCTGGGGATGGGCGCCCGGTGGATCGAGGGCGTGGCCTTCAACACGTGGGCCGTGTTCGCCATCGCCTACGGAGTCGACACGATCGGGGTCAGCCGCCAGACGATGCTCATCGCGGTGATGATCGCCGCCGCCGTCCTGCTGGTCATGATCCCGGTGTTCGGCCGGCTCTCCGACCAGTTCGACCGCCGCCTGGTCTACACGGTCGGGATCGTGGTGGCCGGGGTGTTCGCCGTTCCGGCGTTCGCGCTGCTCGACACCGGCAAACCCCTCTGGATCACGCTGGCGATCGTCGTCGCGCTGGGTGTGCTCTATCCCCTCATGTACGGGCCCGAGGCGGCGCTCTTCGCCGAGCTGTTCCCGGCCAACGTCCGCTACACCGGAATCTCGTTCGTCTACCAGTTCTCCGGCATCTTCGCCTCGGGTCTGACGCCGTTGATCTTGGTCTACCTCCTGGACAAGGGGGACGGGACCAACCTGGTGATCGGCTACTTCCTGGTCGTGGCACTCATCAGCGGCGTCTGCTGCATGATGATCCGCAGGTCCGACCTGGACCGGATCGAGGCAGCGGGAGAGTCGCCACGGCCCGTCGATCACATGTCGACCTGACCCGGCACTCGCGGCGGACGATCCGTGGGTCAGGAACTGGTGAGCACTCGACCGATCAGGACGCCGGACGAGGCCGCGACGACGCAGCCGACCGCCATGAGCACGGCGGTCAGCAGGGCATCGACCCGCCGGCCCTCGAGGGCTCGTCGAGCGATCTCGACCGAGGCAGAGCTGAACGTCGTGTAACCACCCAGCAGCCCCGTGCCGAGCACCCCCACCGCGGCGGATCCAGAACAGCTGCCGACGAGGAGCCCGAGCAACAACGACCCGGTGAGATTCACCGCGATCGTGGCGTGGGGGAGCCGGGCCTCGGCCGGAGGGGACAGTCGTACGTCGACGCCGTAGCGGGCGGCTGCTCCGAGGCCGCCGGCGAAAGCCATCAGCACCGTGATCATGCGGGCTCCCGGCGACCGAGCGCCATGCCGATGATGGCCGCGACCGACCCCAGCGCGACCGCGGTGAGGGGATAGAGCACGGCGAGCGCGATCTGGTCGTCCCGGAACAGCTGGTCGGTCTCGACGGCGAATGCGCTGTACGTGGTGAAGCCGCCGAGCAGCCCGGTGCCGAGCAGCAGACGGCGTGGATCGTCGGGTCGGGAGACCCGCGCGACGACCACGCCGAGCGCGAGCGAACCCAGCACGTTCACCACGAAGGTCGGCCACGGCCAGGCCGCTGTGGTCGCGAGCCACTCGGCAACGGCCCAACGCGCGAGCGTTCCGATGGTGCCGCCGACCAGCACCAGGGCGGCCGAGCGCAGGTGGGTCACGGCGCCATTGTTGCGCGTCGCTCACCGCAGGCGCGGCAGGCTCGTCACGATGTTCGTCACGAGGGCGGCGACCACGCACCGCGGGCGTGGTCTTCTGAGGAGGCCAACAGCTCTCTGGCGCGGACGATCGCGGTGGGCGTGTCGGGAAAGATCAGTCCTCTGGACCGCAGCTCGTCTGCGACGCCCAGGGAGGACAGGACCTCATCGTGTCCCGGCGCGATCCCCGACAGCATGACGGTGATTCTGCGGTGCTCGAGCTTGGCGATGGCATCGCCCAGGACCTGCGCCCCGGTCGCGTCCATGGTGGTGATCCTGGACATCCGCAGGATGACGATCCTGATGTCGGTGATCTCGGTGAGCTGGATCAGGAGTCGATGGGCCGCGGCGAAGAACAGGGCGCCGTCGAGGCGGTAGGCGACGATGTGCTCCTCGAGGAGCGCATGTTCCTCGGGGGTGTGATCGCCTGGCTCGAGCGGTACCTGGTCAAGCCGGGCACTGTGGGCCACGGCGCGCAACGCCAGGACGATCGCGACCGCCACTCCGACCCCGACGGCGGTCACGAGGTCCACGGCGACGGTGACGGTGAAGGTCAAGATGACGATGAGGGCATCGGCGCGGGTGGCTCGGACCAGGGTGAGTATCGAGCCGGCCTCGACCATGCGGACGCAGGTGGCGAACAGCACTCCGGCCAGCGCCGCGAGCGGGATCTGCGACACCAAGGGGGCCGCAGCGAAGGTCACCACGAGGAGCACCAGCGAATGAGCCACGGCGGCGAGCCGCGAGGTCGCTCCGGCTCGCACGTTGACCGCTGTCCGAGCGATCGCTGCGGTCGCTGGAACGCCACCGAACAAGGGCACGACGACGTTCGCCAGGCCCTGACCGAACAGCTCGCGATCCGGGTCGTGCTGCTGGTTGACGCTCATGCCGTCGGCGACCGTTGCACTCAGCAGGCTCTCCAGCCCCGCGAGTGCAGCAACCGCGAGGGCGGACGTCGCCAGCACGCTCACCTCACCGAGATCTACGAACCCCAGCGATGGTGCGGGCAGGTTCGCCGGAAGATGACCAAGCGGAGTCAGCCCCAGGTCGACGAGCTGCGTCAGTACGGTCACCGCCGCGATGCCAAGGAGCGAGAACGGCACCCCGGGGCGCCACCGGGCGCCGCCCAGCATCAACGCGGCCACCGACAGCGCCACGACCACCGGGGCGACCTGCGGATCCTGTGCGTACTGGCCGGCCGCATCGGCGGCGCTGGCCCAGACCTTCTCGCCCGACGGGTGGGCGATGCCGAGCGCTGCGGGGACCTGCTGCAGCGCGATGACCACGGCGATGCCCGCCGTGAAGCCCTCGATGACCGGAACCGGCATGTAGCGCATGTAGCGGCCGAGGTGCGCGATCGCTGAGACCATGAGGACGATTCCGGCCATGAATCCGACCATCAGCACCCCCGATGGCCCGTACTGGTGCACCACGGGAACCAGCACGACGGTCATGGCCCCGGTAGGACCCGAGACCTGCAGGTTCGAGCCGCCGAACACCGCAGCGACGATCCCGGCGACGACGGCGGTGGCCAGACCTGCCTGCGCACCGAGGCCGGACGCCACCCCGAACGCCAGCGCGAGGGGTAGCGCGACGATCGCGACCGTCAGCCCCGCGATCAGGTCCTGTCGCGGATGTCGTCGGGCAGCGGCGAGATCGGACTGGCCGGGGAGCAGCTCGGCGATCCTGGCTCGTGACTGCTCCGCGAGACGCCTGCCAGAGCGAAGGAGCGGACGAAGCTTCACGCCCTTCCGGCCGAGTCCCGAAGCTCGGCGAGGAGCCCTTCCTGGTCGGTCAACATCGAGGCGAGGATCCGGCGGCCGTAGAGCAACAGGTGAGCCACGTCGGGAGTGGCGAGCGTGTAGAGCACCGTCGCTCCATCTCGCGAGGAGGTGACGAGGCCCGCGCGGCGCAGCACCGCGAGCTGCTGGGACAGGCTCGACGACTCGACCTCGGTGGCCGCCAACAGCTCGCGTACCGGCCGTGGTCCGTCCTGGAGAAGCTCCAGGACGCGGATCCGGACCGGATGTCCCAGGGTGCGGAAGAGCTCGGCCTTGGCCTGGTACAGAGGGACGTTCGCGCTCATGTGACTGTCTCCGCCTGGGTGAGTGGGATTCAGTTGCAGAGTACACGACTTGAAGAAGTCTTCAATTGCTGTAACGTGTCTGCTATTCCCCCGAAGCCGCACGGGACAGGTTGCGGCACGCCAGTTCAGACCCGGCAGTTGAAAAGAACAGGACCGCACACCATGGCAGATGTCGAAGCAGCGCTGGACGAAGCAGGACTCACCAATCCTCACGCGCGCGAGCACGTCCGCTACTGGGCCGAGCTGACCGGCGCCGAGCGCGTCGAGGTCGTCAGCGCGTCCGACGACCCGCGCCTCATCGCTGAATCGCTCGAGGCCGGGGACATCCTGCCGGCCGGCGACGGGCTCTACTACTCACGCAGCTACATCAAGGACACCGCCCGCTCCGAGGAGCGCACGATCGTCGCGACCGGCGACGCCAAGGACAAGGGCGTCTACAACAACTGGCGCGCAGCAGCAGAGATGACGCCGCTGCTCGAGGAGCGCATGAAGGGTGCCTCGGCCGGCAAGACGATGTACGTCATCCCCTACCTGATGGCTCCGCCGGGCAATGCGCTCGCTCCCTACGCCGCGGGCATCCAGCTCACCGACGCGCGCACGGTCGTGCTGCACATGATCCGCATGTCGCGCGTCGGCGTGCAGCATCTGGAGAACCTCGAGGACCCCAGCCAGTTCGTCCGCGCCGTCCACGTGACCGGCGACCTGGAGCATCTCGGACAGGGGACCGCAGAAGACCAGCGCTACTTCGTGACCGTCGCCGATCAGCGCACCATCTTGCACTTCGGCTCGTCCTATGGCGGCAACGCCCTGCTGGGCAAGATCGCGCACGGACTGCGTCAGGCCGCCTACGACGGCTGGGCATCGGGCAAGTTCCTCGCGGAGCAGTACATGCTGATCGGGATCCACGACAAGCAGACGGGCAAGGACCACCACATCTGCGGCGGCTTCCCGAGCGCCTCGGGCAAGACCAACCTGGCGATGATGCTCGCTCCGGACGCGCTGGGCGATCGCTATCACGTCTCGTTCTACGGCGACGACATCGCGTGGTTGTGGGTCGACGAGGCGAGCGGCCGGCTTTACGGCATGAATCCGGAGTACGGCGTCTTCGGCGTCGCCAAGGACACCAACGAGAAGACCAACCCGACAGCGCTCGCCTCCGTCGACCCCGGCACCCAGGCGATCTTCACGAACATCGCCTACAACCCCACGACGCACGAGGTCTGGTGGGAGGGCCGCACGCCCGAACCGCCCGCCGACACGGCCGGGTGGCTGGACTGGAAGGGCAGTCCGATCGCCGAACGCACGACCGAGCAGGCCGGTGAGCCGTGGGCCCACCCCAACAGTCGTTTCACCACGACGCTGGACAACGTCCCGAACATCGCGGCCGACTACGACGCGGCAGCCGGCGTGCCGATCGACGCCATCATCTTCGGCGGGCGCACCCGTGACCGCGAACCGTTGATCCGCGCGATCCACGATCTGGCCGAAGGCGTCTACGACGGCCTCACGTTGGGCGCCGAGGCGACGTCGGCGGCCGAGGGCGTCGAGGGCCTCCTTCGCTACGACCCGATGTCCAACCGCCCGTTCATGGCGTACGGCGAGGGCGACTACGCCGCCCACTACCTCAAGATCATCGGTGCGGCGAAGGAACAGCCGATCTTCGCGCACGTCAACTGGTTCCAGCGTGATCCCGAGGACGGCCACTACCTGTGGCCAGGCTATCGCGAGAATCTCCGCCCCCTGCTCTGGCTGCTGCAGCTCAAGAATGGCGAGGTCACCGGACGCCAGACCCCGGTCGGCATCATCCCGACCGAGGAGGAGCTCGATCTGGAGGGCACGGACATCACGCCGGCGGATCTTGATACGATCCTGTCGATCGACGTCCCGCGCTGGCGCCAGGAGATGGACCACCGCGAAGAACATCTCCAGCAGTTCGATCGCCTGCCCGAGGAGATCTGGGAGGCGCATCGTCGAGTCTCGGCGGCTCTGGATGCCGAGGACGCGTAGGCGTTCGGCGTTCGCCGCCCCCAGCCACGGGTGCGCCCGGCAGGACTCGAACCTGCGACCTAGAGATTAGAAGGCTCTTGCTCTATCCATCTGAGCTACGGGCGCCCCCACGAGCGTATCGAACGGGACCGTCGGACCGATCGCCTACGCTGTCGCCGTGAGCGACGCCTCGACCACCTCTGACCTCCGTCCGGCCGCCCCGGCCACCTCCGACGCGCTTCCGATCTACACCGAGGCGTTTCGCCAACGTGGTCGCCGGCTGTGGATCGCCGCAGTGGCGCTGGTCGGCATCGTCGGCCTCGTCGGTGTCGTGGTGTTCTCGCTCGAGGCCGACAACGTCGCCGGGGCCGGCCTGTCGATCTCCTACGCCCTGATCCCGTTGCCGCTGCTGTGGTTGGCGTACTGGTGGCTCGACCGGTACGAGCCTGAGCCTCGGCGCTACAAGGTGGCAGCGTTCGTGTGGGGCGGGGTGGTGGCGGTGTCGATCGCCCTGGCGCTGCAGGTCTTCCTCCAGCGCCAGTTCGATCTCAGCGACGAGACGATGGCGTCCATCATCGCTCCGGCCACCGAGGAGCCGGCCAAGTGCCTGTTCCTGGTGTTCACCTTCCTGCGTGCGCGGCGCGTCATCGACGGGATGCTCGACGGCTTGATCCTCGCCGGACTGGTCGGGATCGGCTTCGCGTTCGTGGAGAACATCGGCTACTACGCCGTCAGCTACCTCGGCTCCCCAGATCTCCCGATGGCCAGCGGGGCGCAGGGCGCCACGGCCACGTTCATCGTGCGCGGCGTGTTCAGCCCGTTCGCCCATCCACTGTTCACCTCGGCCTTCGGCATCGCCCTCGGCATCGCGGTCACGCGCAGGTCGCGGGTCGCCAAGATCGCGCTGTTCGTGCTCGGCCTCGCCGGCAGCATGCTGCTGCACGGCTTGTGGAACGGATCGCTCAGCTACGGCGGGGGAGTCGGTTTCGTGCTGGTGTACCTGATGCTGGGAGTGCTGCTGGTGGTGCTCGCGACGATCGCGATCATCGTGCGGGTGCGACAGGTGCGCACGCTGGAGCAGTCGCTGTCCTACGTCGCGGAGCGCGGCTGGATCCACCCGGCCGAGATCCCGTACCTGGCGCGATTCTCCTACCGGCGCACCGCGCGACGGTACGCCCGGGCCGAGCACGGCAAGGTGACGGCTCGCGCGGTCACCCGCTATCAGCGTCTGGCCACCGAGATGGCCTTCCTGCACCACCGCGTCATGACCGGTGCGCGTCTGCCGCACGGGGTCGAGCGCACGTTCGCCCTGCTCGACGCGATGCACGACGTGCGGCCGTTCGTCCGCCTCCCGCCGGCGCTCACGCCGCTGAGTCGCCCCTGAAGGACGCGCTCGGGCGAATTTCGCCTCGATGCCGGTGTCGTGAGTCCGGGTTCACGCCGGGGTCGACTAGCCTGAGGACCGTGACATCCATGGGGAGCGGAGACGATCCGGGCACGCCCAAGACGCACGTGTCCGCCGAGCTGCTGGGCGCGATGGGCAATCTGCTCGCCGCGGTCCGCGCAGCGGTGCTCGACTACGACACGCCGTCGACGGCTGAGGCGACCGCGACGCGCAGCGAGGTCGCCGACCAGCTGTCCGACTACATCCTCCCGCGCCTGGTACAGCTCGACGCGCCGTTGCTCACCGTCGTGGGCGGCTCGACCGGGGCTGGAAAGTCCACCCTGGTGAACTCGATCGTCGGAGAAGTGGTGACCGAGGCGGGCATCCTGCGGCCCACCACGCGTTCACCGGTGCTGGTGCACCACCCCGACGACGAGGAGTGGTTCGGGCGAGATCGTCTGCTGCCGGATCTGGATCGTGTGAGCGAGGGCGCGATCTTCGGTCTGCGCCTGGTCAGCACGGATGCGGTCCCGCGAGGGCTGGCGGTCCTGGACGCCCCCGACGTCGATTCGGTCGACCAGGGCAACCGCGACCTCGCCGCCCAGCTCCTGGCCGCGGCGGACCTGTGGTTGTTCGTCACGTCGGCGGCTCGCTACGCCGACCAGGTGCCGTGGGACTACCTGCGCCGCGCCGGTGAACGGGCGACCTCGGTTGCCGTCGTGCTCGACCGGACGGCCGAGGAGGCCATCATCGAGGTCCGCGGACACCTGGCTCGGATGATGACCGCACGCGGGCTGTCCGACTCGCCGCTGTTCACCGTCCCGGAGTCCGAGCTCGGCGCCGACGGAATGCTGGACGTCGCGTTGGCAGATCCGATCCGCCGGTGGCTGCACGACCTGGCCGGTGATCCTGACGCCCGCGGCCTCGTCGTGGGTCGCACGCTTGACGGCGCGGTGCGACACATCGTGCTGCGCAGCCACGACATCGCCGACGCGATGGACGACCAGCTCGAGGTCGGTGAGGTGCTGCACTCCGGCGTCGAAGCGGCCTACCGCGCGGGCCTGGAAGACGTCAGCACGCAGAGCTGCGACGGCACGCTGATGACCGGTGAGGTCATGGCGAGCTGGCAGGAGTTCGTGGCTGCCGGTGACCTGGTGAAGTCCATCGAGAAGCCGTCCGGTGGCCTGCGCGAACGATTCTCCGCGAGACTCTCCGGCAAGGGCGCCAGGAGCGGCGACGTGATCACCGCAGTGGAGGCCGCTGTCATCTCGTTGCTGATCGACCGCGCGGACACCGCCGCCGAGGCGGTCACCGCCAGCTGGTCCGGGTTGCCGTCCGGACGTTCGCGGCTCGAGCTGATCACCGGCAGCGACCGGGCCTCGGCGGATCTGCGCAAGAACGCCGACCGGTTGGTCCGGGCGTGGCGCTCAGAGATCGCTCGACGCGCGGTGTCGGCCGCACCGGCGGGCACCACCGCCCGGATCGATGACGGCATCACCGCAGCGCTGCTCACCGAGATGCTCGTCCTGACCTCCGGCGACCTGGAGCGGTTGTCGGCGGCCGGGCGGGGCGTGCTCAACGCGGTCTACGGGGTAGAACGCGTCAGCACGATGGTCAAGCAGGCCCACGACGAGTTCGTCGCCGTGGCCACCGAGCTCTTCGACGCCGAACGACGGCGTTTCGCCGGCCGGTACCTCGCGCCCGATGCCGTGCGCGCGAGCCAGACCGCGGTGCGCGAAGCCGCCCGCTCGGCAGAGTCGGCGCGTCACGTGGATTTCCTGAACGGTCAGATCACCCGTGACTGAATCCTCCGAGATCATCGAGCAGACCGGCGACGCACCGCCACCGCCACCGCCGACCAACGACCTCGGTCGCCGCATCGACGGACTGGCCACTGTGGTCACGGCAGTCCGTGGCCGCATCGACGAGCAGGTGCTTGCTCCGGCAGAAGCGCTGACGACGCGGGTGGCCGAGCGACTGAAGCTGTCCGGCGAGCACACGATCGTCGCCCTGGCCGGCGCCACCGGCTCGGGCAAGTCCTCGCTCTTCAACGCGCTCACCGACATGGAGCTGGCCGGCACCGGTGTCAGACGGCCGACCACTTCGTGGGCCCTGGCCTGCGCGTGGGGTCCAGACGGTGCCGCGGGGCTGCTGGAATGGATGGGCATCCCGGCTCGCCACCAGGTGTCGCGCATGAGCATGCTCGACACGTCCTCGAAGGAGACCAGCCTCGAAGGCCTGGTCCTGCTCGATCTGCCTGACCACGACTCCACCGAGGTGGCACACCACGTGGAGATGGATCGCCTGGTGCAGCACTCCGACATGCTGATCTGGGTGCTGGATCCACAGAAGTACGCCGATGCCGCGATCCACGAGCGGTACATCCGCCCGATGGCAGCCTTCAGCGAGGTCACGCTCGTGGTGCTCAACCAGATCGACAAGGTGCCCTACGAGGCACGCGAGACGGCGCTCGCCGACGTCCGGCGCCTCGTCGTGGAGGACGGACTCGACGAGGCGAACGTCGTGGCAGTCTCGGCCACCCGTGGCGACGGCCTCGAGGAGCTCAAGCGCGAGCTGGCCACGCGCATCCGGTCCAAGAGCGCGGCCAGGCTGCGTCTGGTCGCCGACATCGACGCGGCAGCGGCGGCGGTGTCCGAGGTCGCCGGGTCCGCAGCGGCACCTGAGCTCACGTCGCAGCTGCGCGAGCAGTTCGCCGACGACCTGGCCGACAGCGCCGGCGTCCGGCAGATCACCGCCGCGATGAACGCCTCGACCAGGCGGGAGGTCGTGCAGCGCACCGACTGGCCGGTGGCGCGCTGGTTCGAAAGTCGTCGTCCAGACCGGTCCGAGAGTCTTGATCTCGGCGAAGAGCACTCGGTCGCAGCACTGACCGACGCCGGGTCCGTGGAGATCGGTCCGGTGCCGCGGGCCGGCACCGAGCTCGTCGTGCGGCAGCTGGTCGACGCCCTGTCGGGCTCGATGGGACGCCCGTGGCGACGAGCCATCCGCACCGCGGCAGGTGCCGACGGCGAGGTGGCGACGGCCCTCGACGGCGCCATCGGCACGTCGAACGTGAAGGTCGGCGGGGTCCCATGGTGGTCGCGGGCGATCCAGGTGCTGCAGTGGCTGCTGCTGCTGGGTGTCGTGGTGGCAGGGTTGTACGCGGTGGCCCAGGCGCTGGAGTCGCGAGTGGATCTGACCTTCGACGTCCCCGATCTCGCCGGTGTCCGTGATGCCAGCTCGGCTGTTCTCGTTGCCGCCGCGTGTCTGGTGGGCGGCATCGTGCTGGGCGTGCTGTCACGGTTCCTCGCCCGCATGGCAGGGCAGAGCAAGGCCACGAAGGCTGAGGCCACGTTGCGCCGATCGATCTCCCAGGTCGCCGAGGAACAGGTGCTGCAACCGGTCGAGGGAGTCCTCGCCGAGTACGCCATGTACCGCGAGGGCCTGCTCGCCGCACAAGGCCCAGAGGGCTCTCGATAGGCTGGCCGACATGGCTGAATACGTCCTCTCGCTACGCAACGTCCGCAAGGCCCACGGTGACAAGGTGGTGCTCGACAACGTCACCTTGTCCTTCCTTCACGGAGCCAAGATCGGTGTCGTGGGACCCAACGGCATGGGCAAGTCGTCGCTGCTGAAGCTGATGGCCGGGCTCGACCACCCCAACAACGGCGATCTCGTGCGCGACCCCGACGCCAC
>JBBSRN010000016.1:0-18306 GCA_038242985.1 Propionibacteriales bacterium
GAGGATCGCGCCGACGCCGACATCGCCGACGGGCGGGTCATCGAGTCCAAGCCGGGCGAAGGCACCGAGGCCGAGGAGGGCAGCACCGTCACCCTGGTGCTGAGCACCGGACCCGAAAAAGTTTCGGTCCCGGACCTGCAGGGGTTCAGCTACGACAGTGCGAAGCAACGCTTGGAGGATCTCGGTCTGAAGGTCAAGAAGGACACCGCTGACGATCAGGGCGAGGCCGACCAGGTCATCAATACCGATCCTCCGCCGGGTGAGTCGGTGAAGGTCGGCTCCACGGTCACCATCATCGTGTCGCGCGGCCAGGCCACCGTGCCCAACGTGGTCAACCTGAAGAAGTCCGACGCGGAGAAGGCGTTGGAGAACGCCGGGCTCAAGGTCACAGCGCAGGAGGACCCGTCCGCCACGCAGGACAACGGGGTCGTGTCCGACCAGTCGTTGTCCAGCGGGCAACGAGTACCGCGCGGCACCTCGGTGACCATCACCGTGTCCACCAAACCCGACAAGCCCGCGAAGCCCGACAAGCCCGCGAAGCCCGACAAGCCGGACAAGCCGGTGACGCCCGACGTGCAGGACGGCGTCGCCGACCAGGACCAGGGTCCCGGTCTGTAGCTGTCCATGGGCCGGCTGCGGTCAGGAACCGGCTGCGGTCACGAACCGGCTGCGGTCGACGTGGCGAACTGCAGGTTGACCTGGCCGTCGTACGCCGGAACCGACACGTCGGACCCGCTGTCGACCTGCAGGCCCAGCTGGTACTCCCGGGCGTAGTCAGCGAAGGTGACGGTCGCCGGTGAGGTGTTGACCGAGGTCAGCATGCCACCGACGTCGCCCACCGCGACGATGCGATAGGGCGGTGAGTACTGGCGCCCGTTGAGCAGCACGGTGTTGCCCACGCACTTGATCCCGGTCGTGGAGATCAGCCGCTGGCCCTGCATCGAGATGGCTTCGGCGCCGCCGGCCCACAACGCATTGACGTAGGCCTGCAGGTCCTGCTCGTGCACGATGAAGATGTTGGGGTCCAGACCCGGCTTGGCCGCACCGGCCGGGGAGTCGTCGAGGATGACCCGCACGCCGGGACCGCGTGCCGGTGTCATCCCCGTGACCGGCTCCAGGTCCGCGGACTCGCTCTTGAGTCGGTCGATCGCAGCGCCCCCGACGCTGCCGGACAGACCGTCGATCGACCGCTGGAGCTCATCGGCCGTGGCGCGGCGCTGATCGGTGCGATCGGACCGCTCGCTCAGCAACGAGTTCAGGTCGCCACCGGACGGCCGAAGATCGTCCCCGGAGGCACTGACCGCGGCCGTCACGAACAACAGTCCGGTCGCAGCGCAGAGCGCCATGACCGACAGCGGCCAACGCTGCTGCGCGTGCGTGCCCTTGCGCGGCATACGGCCTCCCGGTCTGTGACTGCCATGACTAGGCTAGTGCAGACCCTGTCATAACGCGGCGGCGATGCCCGCTCTGTCTGGAGGACACCGTGGCACGAGACAAGACCCCCCAGGGGCCGAGGCCGCAACGGATCGGCAACCGCTGGGCAGGCCCCGCGATGATCATCTCGGCTCTGTTCGGTCTCACCTGGATCGTGACGTTCTACGTCCTCAACGGGCAGGTCTCGAGCTATCCGTCGTTCCTGCAGTGGTACGAGGACCTCGGCAGCTGGAACATCTTCATCGGCATGGGCTTCATCGTGGCCTCGTTCGGCTTCGCGATGAAGTGGGAATGATCGTCCACAGCCGCTCATCGCGGGGACCCGGTTGTCCCCACCTGTGCATGCACATGGGGATAACTACACGCGTGTAACTCAGCCGGTCGAGAGGGCGCCGGTACGCCACCAGATCGCGACTGCCGATCCGACCACCAGCAGCACCACGACGCCGATCTGCGCGAGCTGTCGCCGGGGCCGGGGCACGTAGGCCACGGCGCCGGCCAGCACCAGGCCGGCGAGGAATCCACCGAGATGGCCCTGCCAGCTGATGTTCGCCCGCAGGCTGAGCACGACGTTGATGCCCAGCAGCACCAGCAGGCCCGTGACGTCGACCTTCGCCTTCAGCTGCAGGACCAGCGCGAGTGCGAACAATCCGAAGATGGCGCCCGATGCGCCGACCGTGATGACGCGGGGATCGGACAGCACGTACACGAACACCGACGCGACCAGTGCCATCGTCAGGTAGGCCACGACGAAGCGCCAGGTGCCGAGCGCCTTCTCCACGAACGGACCGAACAGGTACAGCGCGTACATGTTGAACGCCAGGTGCAAGGTGCCGCTGTGCAGGAACGCCGACGTCAGCAGGCGCCACCAGCCGCCGTCCGCCACGCCGGTCAGCACCTCGCCGTCGGCCATCGTGCCGGTCTGGCTGATCATGGCCCCCTGCCGGAACACCTCGCCGTCGCCCCCGCCGGTCGCGAGCTGAAGCACGTAGGCGGCGACGTTGATCCCGATGAGGACCACCGAGACCCTGCCCACCGTGGTGCTGACCAGGCCGCCGGCCATCGTGCGCGGCTGTCGCACCGACTTCCTGCCCTCGTCGATGCACGACGGGCACTGGAAGCCCACCGAGGCGTCGCGCATGCAGTCCGGACAGATCAGCCGCTCGCACCGCTGACAGGAGATGTAGGCCTCGCGGTCGGTGTGGCGGTAGCAGTGCTGCCCGGCTGCGGCCTCAGGCGTCACGCCTGGGGGCGCTCGATCCGCAGGGACTCGATGACGACCGGCGTGTCAGGTCGGTCGAAGCGGTCGGTGCTCTGTGCTCCGATGGTGTCGACGACGGCGCGACTGGCCTCGTCGGCCACTTCGCCGAAGATGGTGTGCTTGCGGTTCAACCAGGTGGTCGGCGCCAACGTGATGAAGAACTGCGAGCCGTTGGTGTTCGGTCCCGCGTTGGCCATGGCCAACAGGTACGGACGATCGAACTTCAGGTCGGGGTGGAACTCGTCCTCGAACTCGAATCCGGGTCCACCTCGGCCGTCACCCTGGGGGTCGCCGCCCTGCAGCATGAAGTCGGTGATGATGCGGTGGAAGCCGAGGCCGTCGTAGAACGGACGGGTGGCCGGCTTGCGGGTGTCGTGGTCGACGAATTCCTTCGTCCCCTCGGCGAGGCCCACGAAGTTCTCCACCGTCTTCGGCGCGTGGTCGGGGAACAGGTTCACGACGATCGTTCCGTGATTGGTCGTGAAGTGAGCGGTCAGCTGCGATGCCACGTTCTCTGATTCCTTTCGGCGGGATGAATCGATCCCATTCTCCCACGCAGGTGATGAATCGGCTCTGCGCCGTGCCGGGGCGCGCCTGCCATGGTCAGGTCCGCGGCCGTGCGGGCCGATACGGTGAGGCCATGAGTGATTCCACGACCGTGACCCTCGACCGTTCCGAGGCGGGTATCGCCGTGCTGACCTTCTGCGCGCCACCGGTCAACCTGTACTCCGCGGCCATGCACGAGGACTTCGACACCGCGCTGGACGCCGTGGCGACCGACCTGCCACGTGCTCTGCTCATCCGGGCCGAGGGCAAGCTCGTGTCCGGCGGCGTCGACGTCGCGGCGTTCCACGCACGCACGTCTCGAGATGACACCCAGGATCTGTACGACCGCATGCTCCAGCTGCCCGAACGCATCGACGCCCTCGACGTCCCGACCTTCTTCGCCGCCCACGCGCTGACGCTCACCTGGGCGTTCGAGGTGGCGCTCGCCTGCGACATCATCATCGCCTCGGACCGCGCGAAGTTCGGGCTGGTCGAGCGGGTCATCGGGCTCACGCCGACGATGGGTGGCACGCAGCGGCTCGCCGGTCGTGCCGGCGTCGGCCGGGCCAAGGAGCTGGTGTTCACCGGCAACACCTACGACGCCGCCACCCTCGAGCGCTGGAACGTGGTCAACCACGTGCTCCCCGTCGACGGATTCGACGAGGCCGTGCTCGACCTGGTGCGACACGTCGCGGTCGGCCCCACCCAGGCCTTCGGCGCGGCCAAGCAGATCCTGCGCCACTTCGAGACCGGTGGTGTGCCCGAGGCCATCGCGCACACCACGACGATCGCGTCCGCCCTCTTCGACACCGACGACCTGCAGCACGGCATGGAGTCGTTCCTCGCCGACGGACCGGGCAACGCCACGTTCACCGGTCGCTGACCCCGCCTCCGGTTTACCAGCAGGCCACGGCAAGCCTCGTCTCCTGTGGGCAAATTTGCCCACAGGAGTGACAACTCTCCGGGGCCTGCTGGTAAACCGTCAGGCGGCGGGGGCGGCGGTGCGGACGGCCTGGGTGGCGCGGTGCTCGGCCCAGAAGCTGACGACCGGGATGGTGCCGGCCAGCAGCGTGGTGATGGTGAACGCGATGCTCCAGCGGGCCCGGCGCGCCAGCATGGCCGCCGTCACCAGGAAGATCATGTACAGCCAGCCGTGCGCGACGCCGAGGTACGTGGTGATGTTCTCGCCCAGGACCTGGGCGCCACCTCCGTCAGTGGCCAGGTACTTCAGCGGCACCCCGACCAGGATCAAGATGATCAGCAGGACGCCGACGACGTTGGCCATGACGCGGTAGCGCAGCAAGGTGTTCTCCACGCCCTCAGGCTACCCAGCAGTCCCAGCAACCTCCGAGCGATCCCCCTTGGCGACGGACTCGCCGGCCATCCGCCACCACATGAACAGGGCGAACAGGCCGAAGACCCACCACTGCAGGGCATAGGCCAGGTTGCGCAGGCCGATCGTCCACGAGACCCCCTGCTCGGGAGGGCTCGCGAGCACGAGTCCGCCGGACAGGTCTCGATCGGTGCTGATGGCGTAGCCGGAGTACAGGTCGTACGGCAGCTCGTTGCTCAGCGCCGGGATGCGCACCGCGCCGATCTCGCGACGATCGGGGTCCCACGGCGCACCCTGGCCGTCGCCGGGCTGCAGCACTCCCTGCACCGACACCTGCCCCGCGGGCAGTCCGGGGGCGTCCCCGGGGGCTGGCGCCCAGCCACGCACCACGAGCAGCGCATCTCGAGGGCCGGTCAGCAGGGGCGCCACCAGCCACGCGCCGCGGACCCCGCCCCGGTCACGGTCGGTGACCCAGAACTGGTCGGCGTCGGGGGCGAACTCGCCCGTGGCGGTCACGGGTCGCTGGTTCAGCCGCGCCTCGAAGGGGTCGTCCGGTCCCCACACCTCGGCGAGCTCGACCCGCGGGACCACCTGGCGGTCGGCCCGTTCGTCGGTCTGGCGCGAGTCGTAGATCCCCAGCTGCCACAGACCCATGAGCACGCAGAAGATCACCGCGACGACCGCGAACAGGTGCAGCCCGAGCAGGCGCGGTCGCAGCCACTGACGCAGCCCGCCCCCTCGCGAGGACCCGGTCACGACGTGAAGGGTTCGATGTCCCGGTAGAGCGGGAAGCGCTCGGCGAGCACGGCGGTGCGCTTGCGCAGGCCGTCGATGTCGACGTCGCCGGGCTTCAGTGCCTCGGCGATGACATCTGCCACCTCGGTGAACTCCTCGGCCCCGAAGCCACGGGTCGCGAGCGCCGGGGTACCGATGCGCAGACCCGACGTCACCATGGGTGGACGCGGATCGTTGGGCACGGCGTTGCGGTTGACGGTGATGCCGACCTCGTGGAGGCGATCCTCGGCCTGCTGACCGTCCAGCTCGCTGTCGCGCAGGTCGACCAGCACGAGGTGCACGTCGGTGCCGCCGCTCAGCACCTGCACGCCGGCCGACTTCGCGTCGTCGGCCATCAGGCGGTCCGCGAGGATGCGGGCGCCGTCGATCGTGCGCTGCTGTCGGTCCTTGAAGTCCGGGCCGAGCGCCATCTTGAACGCCACCGCCTTCGCCGCGATGACGTGCTCGAGCGGACCGCCCTGCTGGCCCGGGAAGACCGCGGACTGCAGCTTCTTGACCATGTCGGCGTCGTTGGACATGATCACGCCGCCGCGGGGACCACCGAGGGTCTTGTGCGTCGTGGTCGACACGACGTGGGCGTGCGGCAGCGGGCTGGGGTGCAGACCGGCGGCGACCAGGCCGGCGAAGTGGGCCATGTCGACCCACAACGTGGCGCCGACCTCGTCGGCGATCGCGCGGAACGCCGCGAAGTCGAGCTGGCGCGGGTACGCCGACCAGCCGGCGATGATGACCTTGGGCGAGTGCTCCACGGCGAGGGCCCGCACCTCGTCCATGTCGACCAGGCCGCGGTCGTCGACGTGGTACTGCACGACCTCGTACAACCGGCCCGAGAAGTTGGACTTCATGCCGTGCGTCAGGTGACCGCCGTTGGCGAGGTCGAGGCCGAGGATGGTGTCGCCGGCGCGCGCGATGGCGTGCAGCACCGCGGCGTTGGCCGACGCACCGGAGTGCGGCTGGACGTTCGCGTAGTCCGCGTCGAACAGCTCCTTGAGCCGATCGATGGCGATCTGCTCGACCTGGTCGACCACCTCGCAGCCGCCGTAGTAGCGCTTGCCGGGATAGCCCTCGGCGTACTTGTTGGTCAGCACGCTGCCCTGGGCCTGCAGTGCGGCGACGGGGGCGAAGTTCTCCGACGCGATCATCTCCAGCGTCGTCTGCTGACGGCGCAGCTCGGCGTCGAGCAGTGCGGCGATCTCGGGATCGAACTGTGACAGCGGCTGGTCCAGGCTCATGGCTCCAGACTATCGGCTCGCTCTAGTGCTCGGGAAACAGCGATCCGCCGCGCTTCGTGACCAGCACCGCCGCCTGCGTGCGCCGCTGCAGTCCCAGCTTGGACAACATCTGCGTCACGTAGTTCTTGATCGTCTTCTCGGCGAGGTGCATCTCCTCGGCGATCTGCCGGTTGGTCAGTCCCTGACCGATGTGCTCCAGGATGCGACGCTCCTGGCGGGTGAGCTTGTCCAGTGGGTCGGCGGCCGGGCCGCCCTCGCGGATGCGCTCGAGCACCTTCTGGGTGATGGTCGGGTCCAGCAGCGACTCACCGGCCGCGACCCGGCGGATGGACTCCACGATCTCGTTGCCCCGCACCTGCTTGAGCACATATCCCGCGGCCCCGGCCATGATGGCCGAGAACAGGGCCTCGTCGTCGTCGTAGGAGGTCAGGATCAGCACCGCGGTGCCGGGGTGGCGCGAGCGCACCTCGCGGCACACCTCGATGCCGGTGCCGTCGGGCAGGCGGCCGTCGAGCACCGCGACCCGCGGCTTGAGCTGGGGGATCTGGCGCAGCGCGTCGGCCGCCAGGCCTGCCTCGCCGATGACCGTCAGGTCGTCGTTCTGATCCAGCAGGCTCTTGATGCCCTGCCGCACGATCTCGTGGTCGTCGAGAAGGAAAACCGTGATCGGTTCGGTCATGTCGCCACTCCTGGAACTGTCCATGTGATCGTCGAGCCGCCGTTCGGCACGCTCTCCACCTCGACGTGTCCGCCGAGCAGCTCGGCACGGCGTCGCATGTTGCGCATCCCGTTGCCTCCGTCTCGACCGACACCCGGATCGAATCCGCGTCCGTCGTCCACAACTGTGAGAGTCACGTGGTCGGCAACTGTGACGGCAAGGGAGACCGCGGTGGCTTGGGCGTGCTGCACGATGTTCGACAACATCTCGCCCGCGACCGCGATCACGTGCTCACGAACGGTGCCGGAGACCTGGGTCGTCACCGGTCCGGAGAAGGTGACCGTGGGCCGAAATCCCAGCAGCTCCGCGGCGTCGTCGGCCATGCGTTCGAGCACCGCCGGCACGTCGGGACTGTCGGCGTCGTCGTGCTCCAGTCCCGAGATGGTGCGGCGCAGGTCAGCGATCGTCTCGTCGATGCCGTCGATCGCCGAGTCGAGGGTGGCGGCCATCTCGGGGTCGGCGCTGGCACGGGCCGTCTGGTCCAGGCTCATCCCGATCGCGAACAGTCGCTGGATCACGACGTCGTGCAGGTCGCGACTGATGCGGCCGCGATCCTCGAACACCGCAAGACGACGCCGATCCCCCTGCGCTCGCGCCATCTCCAGCACCTGCGCGGCCTGCTCGGCGAAACGCTCGGGCAGCTCGGGGTCCAGCTCCCACGAATCCACCGGACGCGAGCCCGCCCAGCCCACCACGAGAGTGCCGAGTCCTTGACCGTCGTGGCCCGAGCCGTCGCGCATCGGCAGCATCTGCACGGTGCGCAGGGCCGGCCAGCGGGGCGTCACCCGCGGGTCGTACCGCCGATCCAGCTCGGTTCGGGGGACGACGACGGCGTGTCCGGTACGGGCGGGACGACCGACCAACGTGCCAGCGAGCGGCACCGCCTCACCCAGCACACCGTCCGGGTCGATCCCCGACACGGCCGCGACCAGGAGATTGCCCTGGGCGTCATCGGGCAGCAACAAGATGGCGCAGGTCGCCGACGCGACGTCCCGCGCACGATCGACCACCAGCTGCCAGGCCGCCTCGTGCGAGACCGGTCCGAGCAGGCTGGTGGCGATCTCGGCCGAGGCATCGAGCCATCGCCGGTCCCGCGCGGACTTCTCGTGCAGCAGGGCCGTGCTGATCATCAGACCGGACGAGCTGGCGAAGGCATCGGCGACATCCTCGTCGTCGGCAGTGAAGCCGGTGCCGGTGCGAGAGTCGAACAGGTAGAGATTGCCGAACGTCCGTCCGTCGACGTGGACCGGCACGCCCAGGAACGCCAGCGACCCGACCGGCGCCCTGGCCTCGTCCACCAACTCGACCAGTGCCTCGCGCCCGATCGTGGAGTCGGTCGGGTCCTCAGGCAGGCCGAACGAGGCAAAGCGACCCAGCCGTCGATCGGCGCGCCCGTCGACGACATCGAGGATTCCGCACCGTGCACCGCACAGACGTCCCGCCTCGAGCACGAGTCGGTTCAGCAGGCCGTCGACCGACAGATCGCGCGACACATCGGCCAGACCGAACCAGGCATCTCGGCGGCGTTGTTGTGTCGTGACCTTGGCGGTTGGCACCGTGCCCTTCTCTCTTGCGTGTCCCCGGTGCGCACAAGTCTACGGACCGTACGCATCGTCGACAGCCGGACAAGGACTTTTTCGCAAATTACCCTGGACTTTGGTCCCGAATTGGACGGAACGTCGCCGCTGAACCCGCGGCGTGGACCGATCCGCGGCCGAAAGGTCACCAAAATGCAATCACGCCGCGACGCCGGGACGTGTAGCGTGCCGAACGGTCTAGTTCGTTCGAACCAGTCCCGACGAGCCGGCTCATCCAGCGGCGAGGCACCCCAGGAGACATGCATGAACAACTTCCGACGAGGAACCGCGGTCCTCGCGGTGACGGCTCTGTCCGGTCTCGCGCTCGCCGCGTGTGGCAGCGGCAAGTCCGGTGGATCCAGCGACGGCCTCATCGTGGGCACCACGGACAAGGTCGTCTCGATCGATCCGGCCGGCGCCTATGACAATGGCTCCACCAACGTGCAGACGCAGGTCTTCCAGTACCTGCTCAACTTCCCGGCCGGCACCACCGACCTGGCTCCCGATGCCGCCACGAAGTGCGACTTCGACGCCGAGGACGGGACGAAGTTCGTCTGCACCCTCAAGCCGGGCCTGAAGTTCGCCAACGGCAACGAGCTCACGGCCAGCGACGTGGCCTTCAGCTTCAAGCGCATCGTCGACATCAACGACCCGAACGGCCCCGCCACGCTGCTCGGTGCCATGAAGTCGGTCGAGGCGACCGATGACACCACCGTCACCTTCACCCTCGCCGCGGCCAACGACCAGACGTTCCCGCAGATCCTGGTCACCTCGGCCGGCCCGATCGTCGATGAGGAGACCTATCCGGCCGACAAGGTCATGGACGACAACGCCGCGGTCAAGGCCAACGGCTTCTCCGGCCCGTACACGATCAAGAGCTATGAGAAGAACCAGCTCGCCGCGTTCACGGCCAACCCGGACTACGACGGCACGTACAAGAAGCCCCAGACCGACAGCGTGACGATGAAGTACTACGCCAAGGCCGAGAATCTCAAGCTCGACGTCCAGAACGGCGACATCGACATCGCCTACCGCTCGCTGACCCCGACCGACATCGCCGACCTGGACAAGTCCGACAAGGTCACGGTGCACACCGGCTCCGGCGGCGAGCTGCGGTACGTCACGTTCAACCTCAAGACGATGCCGGGCGACTCCCCGAAGCAGAAGCTCGCGATCCGCAAGGCCGTCGCCTCGTCGGTCAACCGGGCCGATCTGGCCACGCAGGTCTACAAGGACACGTTCACCCCGGCGTTCTCGATGGTTCCCGAGGGCCAGGACGGCGCGACCGAGGCCTTCAAGGACGCCTATGGAGAAGCGCCCGACAAGGCAGCCGCGCAGAAGTACCTCAAGGAGGCCGGCGTCAAGACTCCGGTCGAGATCAAGCTGCAGTACAACCCGGACCACTACGGCTCCAGCTCGGACCAGGAGTACAACGCCGTCAAGCGCCAGCTCGAGGCGACCGACCTGTTCGACGTGTCGCTGCAGTCGACCGAGTGGGTGACGTACTCCGAGGAGTACTCCGCGGACGCCTATCCGGTGTTCCAGCTCGGCTGGTTCCCGGACTTCCCGGACGCCGACAACTATCTGTCGCCGTTCCTGAGCCCGTACGACGACAAGAAGAGCGGCAACTTCACGAACTCGCACTACAACGAGATCGGCACGGACTTCGAGGACGACACCATGTCGAAGCTCCTGGACGCAGAACGCGTCGACGACGACCCGACTTCGCGCATGGCCACGATCGGCAAGATCCAGGACCGGCTGGCCGACCAGGTGCCGTACCTGCCGCTGCTGACCGGATCCCAGGTCGCGGTGGCCGGCAAGGATGTCAAGGGCATCGACGACACGCTCGACGCCTCGTTCAAGTTCCGGTTCACGCAGCTGTCGAAGTGACGCACCCGTAGCACCATCGCAGGGGCAGGTCCGCCTGGACCTGCCCCTTCGATGTACCCACCACCATCACCACCGTGAGGGGACGACCCAGACCATGGCGACCACCGAAGCACTCGTGCCGGCCGCTCCGCCGGACGACGGCCCGCCCGTGCGGTCCCGCGGCGGACTGAGCCCGCTCGCCCGTTACCTGCTGGTGCGCCTGGCGCTGCTGGTGCCGATGATCTGGGTGCTGGTCACCATGGTGTTCGTGCTGATGCGCGTCATCGGCGATCCGATCCAGGCGGCCCTCGGTGGACGTCTGAACGCCGAGCAGATCGCCGAGCGCAAGGCACAGGCCGGGCTCGATCGGCCGATCCTGACCCAGTACTGGGAGTACCTCACCGGCCTGCTCCGCGGCGACTTCGGCGTCACCCTCACCGACAACCGCAAGGTCTCGGACATCCTGGTCGTCAACGGCGCGGCCACCCTCGAGCTCGCGTTCTGGTCACTGCTGGTGGCCTTCGCCGTCGGCATCCCCCTCGGCCGGATCGCCGCCCGGTACCGTGACCGCCTGCCCGACGTGCTGCTGCGCCTGTTCGCGATCCTCGTGTACGCCGCGCCGGTGTTCTTCGTCGGACTGCTGCTCAAGCTGGCCTTCACGCCCTTCGGCTGGCCGTCCTCGGGACGCGCCAGCACCGGTACCGAGCTGACGTTGCAGCAGGTCGAACCCCAGACGCACATCATGATCGTCGACGCGATCTTGTGGGGCGAACCGGCGTTGATCTGGGACGTGCTGCAGCACGCCATGCTCCCGGCGATCGCACTGGGCTTCTTGACTGGCGGCGTCTTCCTGCGCCTCGTGCGGGTCAATCTGCTGCAGACGCTGCGGATGGACTACGTGACTGCCGCCCGCGCTCGCGGCATCAGCGAACGCCGGGTGCTGAGCAAGCATGCATTTCGCACTGCGCTGGTGCCGGTCGTGACCGTGATGGGCCTGCAGATCGCCCTGCTGCTGGGCGGCGCGATCCTGACCGAGACGACCTTTGAGTGGAAGGGCCTGGGCTACCAGCTGGCGGAGTACCTGATTCGCCGGGACTTCCTGGCGGTGCAGGGCATCGTCACCGTGATCGCCCTGATCGTCGGGGTGATGAGCTTCCTGATCGACGTCCTGGTGGCCTTCGTGGATCCGCGGGTGAGATTCTGATGTCTCGATTCGTTCCGGGCCACCTCGTCCCGTCCGTGGTGCGGCAGTCCCACGGGTTGCAGCGGTTCATGCTGCTGTTCGGCTTCGCGCTGATCGTCCTGTTCCTGGTGCTGGCCGTGTTCGCGCCCCTGATCGCTCCCTATGACTTCAATCAGGCCCGAGGCGATGACGGCGTGCTGTTCGGCACCCAGAGCGCTCCCTCGTGGAATCACCTCTTCGGCACCACCGTGGGCGGCACCGACGTGTTGTCGCGGGTCGTCCACGGTGCCCGCACCGCGGTGATCGTCATCGTGCTCGCCGTCGTCCTGTCCGGACTGGTGGGCGTGCCGCTCGGCCTGGTGTCCGGATTCGTGGGCGGGTGGGCCGACCGTGCACTGGTGTTCGTCATGGACGCCCTCTACGCCTTCCCCTCGCTGCTGCTGGCCATCGTGGTCTCGATCGTGCTGTCCGGCGGCAGCAGCGGCGCGGTCGGCGGCATCCTCGCCGCCGCCGTGTCGATCACGGTCGTGTTCGTGCCGCAGTACTACCGGGTCGTCCGCAACGCGACCTTGTCGGTCAAGGCCGAGCCCTATGTCGACGCCGCCCGGGTGGTGGGCGTGCGCACCCCCCGCATCCTGCGCCGGCACGTGTTCTCCAACGTGTCGCAGTCGCTGCCGGTCATCGCGACCCTCAACGCATCCGAGGCGATCCTCACGCTGGCCGGACTCGGGTTCCTCGGCTTCGGCATCGAGCCGTCCGCTGCCGCAGAGTGGGGCTACGACCTCAACAAGGCGCTGCCCGATGCGTCGTCGGGCATCTGGTGGACCGGTGTCTTCCCCGGTTCGGCCATCGTGCTGATCGTGCTCGGCGCGACGTTGGTCGGTGAGAGCCTGAACGACATCCTCAATCCGCTGCTGCGCACCCGCAAGGGCGAGATGACCACGGCTGACGAGGCCGAGATCGAGCAGCTGGTCGGCGACGCTGCGCCCGAGGCGCCCCCCGCCCGGGGCGCGGACACCAAGCGGGTCACGGCCTTGTCCCTGACCGACCTGAACGTCACGTTCCGCACCGACGCGGCGCCGGTGCATGCCGTCAACGGCATCAGCTTCGACGTGGCTCCCGGGGAGGTGGTGGCCGTGGTTGGCGAGTCCGGCTCGGGCAAGTCGGTCAGCTCGCGCGCCGTCCTCGGCCTGCTGCCGTCGACCGCCGAGGTCAGCGGCTCGGCCATGCTGCGATCCCGGCACCCCGATGGTGGCGACGGCGCCCCTCGCGACCTGATCGGCATGAGCAGCCGGCAGCTGCAACCGATCCGCGGCGACCAGGTGTCGATGGTGTTCCAGGAGCCGTCCACGGCACTCAATCCCGTCTACACGGTCGGCTGGCAGATCGTGGAGGGCTTGCGCGCGCACGGCACGAGGTTCACGGGGAGGGGCTCCAGGAAGGCGGCCCGGGCGCGGGCCGTGGAGCTGCTCGAGCTGGTCGGCATGCCCGATCCGGCCGAACGCTTCAGCTACTACCCGCACCAGCTGTCGGGTGGACAGAAGCAACGCGTGATCATCGCCATGGCCATCGCCTCGGACCCCGACGTGATCATCGCCGACGAGCCCACCACCGCACTTGACGTCACGGTGCAGGCGGCGATCCTCGAGCTGCTGCTGTCGCTGCGCGACCGGCTCGGCACGGCGATCGTGCTGATCACCCACAACATGGGAGTCGTTGCCGACATGGCCGATCGGGTCGTGGTGATGTACCGCGGCACCGTGGTCGAGCAGGCGCCGGCCGAGCAGCTCTTCGCGGCTCCGGCGCATCCTTACACTCGTGCGTTGCTCGACGCGGTGCCGCACCTCGGACACGGCGACGGTCCGGCCCCCGTGCCGGCCGACGCCGAACCCGTGCTCGAGATCAACGACCTGGTCGTGGAGTTCGCCGGTCGGTTCGGCCGGCCCAGCTTCCGCGCCGTCGACCAGGTCTCGTTGACCGTGCGCCGCGGTGAGGTCCTGGGGCTGGTGGGCGAGTCCGGCTCCGGCAAGTCGACCATCGGCCGCACGGCGGTCGGCCTCCAGCAGCCCACGAGCGGCCTGGTGCGTGTCTCGGGCACGACGGTGTCCGGGCTGTCCGACCGCCAGCTGCGCCCGTTGCGCAAGCACTTCGGCTTCGTGTTCCAGGATCCGGCGTCATCGCTGAATCCGCGGATGTCGATCCTGGACTGCATCGCCGAGCCGCTGCACGTGCAGACCGACCTGACCGGTGACGCCGTCCGCGCCAAGGTGCGCGAGCTGCTCGACAGTGTCGAGCTCAGCGGCGCCTACGCCGAGCGCTTCCCGCACGAGCTGTCCGGAGGTCAGCGCCAGCGCGTCAGTCTCGCGCGCGCCCTCGCGCTCGACCCCGACCTGCTCATCGCCGACGAGCCCACCTCGGCGCTCGACGTGTCGGTGCAGGCGCGCGTCCTCGAGCTGTTCAGCGACCTGCAGCAGCGACTGCAGTTCGCCTGTCTGTTCATCAGTCATGACCTCGCGGTGGTCGACGCAGTCGCCAACCGCGTCGCGGTCATGCAGAACGGACGCCTGGTCGAGGTCGGCGATCGCGCGCAGGTGCTCGGCGCTCCCCAGGTCGAGTACACCCAACGTCTCATCGCGGCCGTGCCCGTTCCGGACCCGGCCGAGCAGCGCCGCCGGCGAGCCGAGCGAGGTCGTCTGCTGACGAACGAGTCCTGAACCTCGCCCGTCACGCCGCGGGAGTGACTCCTCAAATGGACCGGAGTGACTCGCGAGGGGACACTGGTGCCATGGATCCCGTGGCCTTGGTGCGTCAGCGCATCGGCGCAGCGCTGTTCGAACGTGTCGCCGGGCAAGAGGGACCCGATCGGCGTGAGCGGATCTGGTCGGCCACCGGAGAACGGCGCTTCGGTCCGGACTCGGCGATCTATCGCGTGCACATGGACGCCTCGATGTTCGTCGGCGGCATCCGCGCCCTGCTGCTGCAGTCGTTGCACCCGCTGGCGATGGCTGCGGTGGACCAGCACTCGGGCTACCGCGGCGACCCGTGGGGTCGGCTGCAACGCACCAGCACCTTCCTGGCCGAGACCACCTTCGCGACGATCGAGCAGGCCGACCAGGCCATGGCGATCGTGCGATCGGTGCACGACCGCATCGAGGGCATCGCACCCGACGGACGGCCCTACCGGGCCTCCCACCCCCATCTGATCCGCTGGGTGCACGTGGCCGAGGTCGACAGCTTCCTGCGCGCGCACGACCGCTACGGTGCCCAGCCACTCGACGCTGCAGGTCGCGATGAATACGTCGCACAGACCGCGCACATCGCCCGAGGTCTCGGCGCTGTCGACGTGCCTGAGACGGTCGCCGAGCTCGATGCCGTGCTCGCCGCCTACCGACCCGAGCTGCGCAGCACCGAGGCGGCCCGCCGCACCGCACGATTCATCCTCGTGCGCCCGCCGGTGTCGCTGGCACAGCTCGCCCCGTACTCGCTGCTGTGCGCCGCAGGTGTGTCGATGATGCCCCGGTGGACCCGGTGGCCGCTGCGACTGCCCTATCTGCCGATCACCGAGGCCACCGCCGTGCGAGCCGCCGGGGTCGCGATGACCAGCACCATCCGCTGGGCCATGACCGCAGATCCGCCCGGCACCGCGACGCCGTGACCGGAGTGCCGCGGCGGGTCGGTCGGTCGCTCGATCGCCGGGCGCGGCTGGTGGGACGGGACCTGCGAGCGTTCCGGCCGGACGTTCGCTGGATCGTCGGGGTGCTGCGGTCCTTCGTCGTGTCGTTCATCGCCCTCGCGGTCAGCCTGTGGCTGCTGCCCGGACAGCAGGTCACCCAGGGCACCGAGTCGATCGCCACGCTCGCGATCGTCCTGCTCGCGGTCGGCGCGCTGCTTCGACCCCTGCTCACCCGGCTCACGGTGCTGACCGGCACGGTGGGCCTGCTGATCGCCGGCCTGCTGACGCAAGCGCTCCTGCTCGGTGTCGCGCTGGCCCTGGTGCCGACGGTGGAGACCTTCGGCGTCGGCGAGATCGTGATCGCGTCGTGGGCGGCCGCGGTCGTCTCCGCCGCGGTCAACTGGTTGTTCGACGCCAGCAGCGACGAGGCGTTCTTCGGCCAGGTGATGGGACAGAGCATCCGGATCACCCAGCGGCACGGCGCCTCGACCCGCGGTCTCCTCGTGGTGCAGCTCGACGGCGTCAGCGCGCCGCTGATGCGACAAGCCATCACCGGCGGGGCGATGCCGACGGTCTCGCGGTGGCTGCGGTCAGGATCGCACCGCATGCAGTCCTGGCACACCGGGCTGCCGGCGACCACCCCGGCCGGCCAGGCGGTGCTGCTGCACGGCAACACCACCGCGGTGCCATCGTTTCGTTGGTACGACAAGAGCCAGGAACGACTCGTCGTCGCCAGCCAGCCGCCCGATGTCGCCGCCGTCGAGTCGTCGTTCAGCACCGGCGACGGGCTGCTCGCCCATGGTGGGGTCAGCGTCTCGAATCTGTTCTCCGGTGACGCCCCCACCCGCATCCTGACGATCAGCGACGCGCGCATCCCGGCCAAGGAGAACGCCACCGCCTCCTTCGCCGTCGGACGGGCCGGATTCGTGCGGTCGCTCGTGCTGTTCGTCGGCCAGGTCATGACCGAGCTGCACCAGGGGCGCCGGCAGCGTCGACGCCAGGTCGAGCCCCGGGTGAAGCGCACCGGTGCCTTCGTCCTGCTGCGCGGCCTGACCACCGTGGTGCTCCGCGACCTGAATGTCTCGATCGTTTCCGAGCACATGGCGCGCAGTGCTCCGGTGATCTTCGTGGACTTCGTCGACTACGACGAGGTCGCACATCACGCGGGCCCGAGCAGACCGGAATCGATGCGGACGCTGGAGAACCTCGACCGGGTGCTGCAGTTCTTCGAAGAGGTCGCCAACGAGGTCAGGGGCACCTACGAGATCGTGGTCGTCTCCGACCACGGGCAGACCCAGGGAACGACCTTTCGCCAGCTGACGGGGTCGACCCTCTCGCAGGTGGTCCACGAGCTCGCCTCGCACCCGAGCCGGTCCGATGATGACGACCGGCCCGCCGAACCCTGGGGCCCGGCCAACGTGCTGCTCGCCGGCGCCGTACCCGGGCAACGTGTCCTCGGTGCCGCGACCCGTCTGGCGGCCCAACGCACCGAGCGTGCCGTCACGGACCTCGCCGATCAGCTCGTCGTCGCAGCCTCGGGAAATCTGGCCCACCTGTACGTGACCGACGAGCCCGGTCGCCTGTCCGGTGAGGACGTCGCCATTCGTTTCCCCGGACTGGTCGAGGGTCTGGCGGCCCACCCCGAGATCGGGCTGGTGATGATGCGCCTGGCCAGCGGCACGATCCGGGTGCTGGGCAGCCGCGGGTGGCGCGACCTGCACGCCGGGGTCGCCGCCGACGGGGACGGGGAGGATCCGCTCGTGCCGTTCGGACCGCACGCCGCAAGCGATCTCGGCCAGCTGTCCGATCGCGATCACGTCGGCGATCTGGTCGTCGTCGGGCGTTTCGATCCGGATCTGCAGGAGGTCGTGGCCTTCGAGGAGCTGGTCGGTTCGCACGGCGGGCTGGGTGGCTGGCAGACCGAGGCCCTGCTGATCGAACCCGCCAGCTGGGTGGCCTCGACCGATCCACTGGACGGGACGGCGGTGCACCAGCGGCTGGTCCGACGGCTCGAGGAGCTCGGACTGCGGGGCCTGCCGTGAGCACCCTGGCCGTCACCTGGTGGGGACACTCCTCGGCGACGGTCGAGCTGGGCTCCACCCGTGTCGGCACCGATCCGCTGCTCACCGACCGCCTCGCCCACCTGGTGCGGCACGCCCCCTCGCCGCCCTCCGACGCGACGCTCGCCGACGTCGTCGTGGTGTCCCACCTGCACGGCGACCACCTGCACCTGCCGTCCCTGGCCCGCCTCGACCCGGCCGTTCCGTTGGTCGTGCCGCGAGGTGCACGGTCGTCCCTTCGCCGACTGGGGGTCCGCACCGTCCACGAGGTGGTGCCCGGTGATCGGCTGACCGTGGCCGGCGCCGAGATCCAGGTGCTGACCGCTCGACACGACGGCCACCGGTTCCCGCACAGTCCCCAGGTCGCCCCAGCGCTCGGATTTCGCATCACCAGTGGCGACCACTCGCTGTGGTACCCCGGGGACACCGGACCGGGCGATCATCTGCGGGAGGTCGACCGGGTCGATCTCGCCCTCGTCCCGATCGGTGGATGGGGTCCCACGCTCGGCGACCAGCACATCGGGCCGGAAGAGGCAGCCTCTGCGGCGATCGCCAACGGCTCGCGCTGGGCGTTGCCGGTGCATCACGGAACCTTCTGGCCCTGGGGGCTGCGCCGGCTGGC
>JBBSRN010000017.1:0-17198 GCA_038242985.1 Propionibacteriales bacterium
CCACCGGTGGGGCCTTGGTGGTGAGCACGCCGGTCGTGATGGGTGTGGTGCTGGCCGAGTAGGCGTTCTTGGTGGTGAAGCCGTTGGCCGAGGCGGTGACGCGGACGCGGATGGTGGCGCCGGTGCGGTAGGGGGTGGGTGTGTAGGTGGCCTGGGTGGCGCCGGGGATGGGGCTGGTGCCGGCGTACCACTGGTAGGCGTAGGTGCCGGTGGGGGACCAGGTCCCGGTGGTGGCGGTGAGTCGGCTGCCGATGCGGGCCTTGCCGGTGACCACGGGTGAGGCCGTCGAGGTGAAGCTGCCGGGCTTGACCTCCACTGCCGGTGACGTGGCCTTCGCCGACGCGTGCCCGGCACGGGTGGCAGTGACGGTCAGGGAGACCTTCTTGCCCAGCTGGTCGGCCGTTGGACGCCACGACCGGGTCGTTGCGCGCGCGATGGGCGAACCGTCGGCTCTCCACTGGTACGCGTAGGTGTTTCCCGACGGCGACCACTTGCCGATGTAGGGAGCGATCGTCGTGCCGACCTCGACGGGACCGGTGTCGACAGCCGGTTCAACCGAGCTCTTGATGACCGAGCTCTTGGTGGGAGTGCTGCGATCCTTGAAGTGGATGAAGCCGTCGGGCCACCCGGAGCCACCCTTGGTGATCTTGCGCCAGTCGAAGGCTCCGGCCCAGTTCGATTCGGAGATCCAGATCTCGCTGGAGGAGACGACCTTCTCCACGTAGGCCACGTGGTTGCGTCCGCTGGTGCGGCCCCACCAGGCGACCGCGCCGAGGGCCGGTCGCCCATCGGTGATCGAGGACATCGTCGTGCCCCAGTCGCGGGCGTTGCCGACGCCGGGCCTGGGCCGCTTGTTGGCCATCCCGTTGGTGCTGACCAGGCGGTAGGCGACGTAGTTGGTGCAGTTCGTCCCGGTGTACATCGCCCAGTAGCTGCTGCGCTGCTTCGCGGAGTAGCCGGAGTTGCTGTACCCCTTGGACTGGCACGAGGAGTAGCCGGTGCAGATGACCGAGTACGCCGCATCGGCCCTGGTGACCGGAGTCAGCAGGGCGGCGAGGAACAGCGCAGGAAGAAGCGCTCGGAAGCGACGCACGAACGACAGGGTACGTGATTCCTGAGGTTTGTGTGAAACCAGAGGTTGATGTTTCTGGAGATGAAGCCCGTGACCCGCGATTTGAGTCTGGGGGGCTGTTTGCCTAGAATGATGAGTCGGCCGATTCGGTCCGCATGGTCCTGCCCCGCAGGCTTCGCTCTCGAAGCGGGACAGACATGTGCCCGGACACCGCAATCGAAGCAACCGAAGAAGAGGTCATGGCGAAAAAAGAAGGCGTCATCGAGATGGAAGGTGCCGTAGTCGAGGCACTGCCCAACGCGATGTTCCGCGTCGAGCTGCAGAACGGGCACAAGGTACTCGCCCACATCAGCGGCAAGATGCGTCAGCACTACATCCGCATCCTCCCGGAGGATCGGGTCGTGGTCGAGCTCTCTCCGTACGACCTCAGCCGCGGTCGCATCGTGTACCGCTACAAGTGAACATCCACCACGTTCAGGACCCGAAAGAGAATCGATGAAGGTCAACCCGAGCGTGAAGAGAATTTGTGACAAGTGCAAGGTGATCCGTCGCCACGGCCGCGTCATGGTCCTCTGCGAGAACCCCCGGCACAAACAGCGCCAGGGCTGATCCAGAGCTCTTCACCACCGCAGTACTGAACACCTGATCGCTCCCGTCACCACCGGTTCCACCGATGGTGACGGGTCACCCCCGGAGCGTAGGCCGGGGCCCGGCTCCAGATCACACATGATCTGGGAGGCAGTCGGGATGCCTCAGGTGCCACACCTCGCCGAATGAAAGGAACTGCCTGTCATGGCACGCCTCGTTGGAGTGGACCTCCCGCGCGAAAAGCGCGTTGAGATCGCACTCACCTATGTATTCGGGATCGGTCGCACCCGCGCCGCCCAGACCCTCGCCGCCACCGGCATCAGCCCGGACAAGCGCGTCCACGAGCTCGACGACAACGACCTCGTCGCTCTGCGTGATCACATCGAGGCGAACTACCAGACCGAGGGCGATCTTCGCCGCAACGTCACGGCAGACATTCGCCGCAAGATGGAGATCGGCAGCTACCAGGGTCGCCGTCACCGTGCGCACCTGCCCGTTCGTGGCCAGCGCACCAAGACCAACGCGCGCACCCGCAAGGGACCCAAGCGCACCGTCTCCGGAAAGAAGAAGTGATCCAGTAGATGCCTCCGAAGACAGCTGGCACCAAGAAGGTGCGCCGCAAGGAGAAGAAGAACGTCGTTCAGGGCGAGGCCCACATCAAGAGCACGTTCAACAACACGCACGTCACCATCACCGATCCGTCCGGCGCCGTGATCGCCTGGGCCTCGGGTGGAACCGTCGGATTCAAGGGTTCGCGCAAGTCGACCCCGTACGCCGCCGGCATGGCCGCGGAGGCTGCTGGCCGCCAGGCCATGGACCACGGCATGAAGAAGGTCGATGTCTTCGTCAAGGGCCCCGGCTCGGGCCGCGAGACGGCGATCCGGTCGCTGAGCGGAGTCGGCCTCGAGGTCGGCACCATCTCTGACGTGACCCCCAGCCCGCACAACGGCTGCCGCCCGCCCAAGCACCGGAGGCTCTGACCCATGGCTCGTTACACCGGACCCCTCACCAAGAAGTCGCGTCGCCTCGGCGTCGACCTCGTGGGCGGCGACGCCGCCTTCGAGAAGCGTCCCTACCCTCCCGGACAGCACGGTCGTATCCGCGTCAAGGAGTCCGAATACCGCACCCAGCTGCACGAGAAGCAGAAGGCGCGCTTCACCTACGGCGTGCTCGAGAAGCAGTTCCGCAGGTACTACGAGCATGCCTCGCGTCGTCCCGGCAAGACCGGTGACAACCTGCTGATCGCGCTGGAGAGCCGCCTCGACAACGTCGTGTACCGCTCGGGCCTGGCCCGCACGCGGCGTCACGCCCGTCAGCTGGTCTCGCACGGACACTTCGTGGTCAACGGCGTCAAGACGAACATCCCGTCGTTCCAGGTCAGCAAGCACGACATCATCGACGTCAAGCCCAAGTCGCTGGAGACCACGCCGTTCATCGTGGCGCGTGAGACCCACGACCAGGACACCGTTCCGGGCTGGATGGACGTCTCGCCCGATCACGGACGCATCCTCGTGCACACCCAGCCCGTCCGCGAGCAGATCACCGTTCCCATCCAGGAACAGCTGATCGTGGAGTTCTACTCCAAGATCTGATCCACCCCTCACCATGACCCGGGCCCTCAAATAATGGTCGGTCCGGAAAGGAAGAACACATGCTGATCGCCCAGCGCCCCGTCCTGTCCGAAGAGGTCGTCGATGAGTTCCGTTCGCGGTTCGTCATCGAGCCCCTCGAGCCAGGATTCGGCTACACCCTCGGCAACTCGCTGCGGCGGACGCTGCTGTCCTCGATCCCGGGTGCGGCCGTCACGTCGATCAAGGTCGACGGTGTCCTGCACGAGTTCTCGACCGTCGCCGGAGTGACCGAGGACGTCACCGAGGTCATCTTGAACCTCAAGGACCTGGTCGTCTCCTCGACCATCGACGAGCCCGTCGTGATGTACCTGCGCAAGGAGGGTGCCGGAGCTGCGACTGCTGGCGACATCACCCCGCCCGCCGGAGTCGAGGTGCACAACCCCGATCTGCACATCGCGACCCTGAACGACACCGGAAAGCTCGAGATCGAGCTCGTCGTCGAGCGGGGCCGTGGCTATGTGTCGTCGGTGCAGAACAAGACCGGCGAGGAAGAGATCGGTCGCATGCCGGTCGACTCCATCTACAGCCCGGTCCTCAAGGTCACGTACAAGGTGGAGGCCACCCGCGTCGAGCAGCGCACCGACTTCGACCGGCTCGTCATCGACGTCGAGACCAAGAAGTCGATGCTGCCGCGCGACGCCATCGCATCGGCCGGCTCGACGCTGGTCGAGCTGTTCGGCCTGGCTCGTGAGCTCAACGTCGAGGCCGAGGGCATCGACATCGGACCCTCGCCGGTCGACGAGCAGCTCGCTGCCGACCTGGCGCTGCCGATCGAGGACCTGAACTTCACCGTCCGCTCGTACAACTGCCTCAAGCGCGAGGGAGTCCACACCGTGGGTGAGCTCATCACGCGCTCGGAGCAGGATCTGCTCGACATCCGCAACTTCGGCTCGAAGTCGATCGACGAGGTCAAGGCCAAGCTCGTCGAGATGGGTCTGGGTCTCAAGGACAGCCCCGCCGGGTTCGATCCCACCGCCGTCGTCACCGAGTACGACGACGACGCCAGCTTCGCCGAGGACGAGCAGTACTGAGTTCTGCTCATCAGTGGTACTGAGCTCTGCTCATCAACAGTACTGAGCCCCGGCTCAGATCCGCCGGCTCACCGATTGATTTTGGAGACACGACATGCCCACCCCCACCAAGGGACCTCGCCTCGGCGGTAGCCCCGCCCACCAGCGTCTGATCTTGTCCAACCTCGCGCAGAACCTGTTCGAGCACGGCAAGATCACCACGACCGAGGCCAAGGCTCGCCGCCTGCGTCCGTACGCGGAGCAGCTCATCACCAAGGCCAAGATCGACACGGTGGCCAACCGCCGTCTGGTCGTCAAGGTCATCCGGGACAAGTCCATCCTGCACACGCTGTTCACCGAGATCGGCCCGGCCATGGCCAGCCGTCCCGGCGGATACACGCGCATCACCAAGATCGCTGCACGCAAGGGCGACAACGCCCCCATGGCCGTGATCGAGATCGTCGAGTCCAAGGACTTCGCCACGCGGACCAGCGCTGCGCGCGGCCCTGAGCCGGTGCAGGCCGAGCAGCCGGTCGAGCCCGTCGTCACCGACGAGGACCTCGGCTCGGAGGTCGAGGTCGACGATGCCGTGGCGGATGCGCCAGAGGCCGCCGACACGGTCGCTGAGTCCACGTCGGTCGACACCGACGAGTCGCCGGCCGAGACCGACGGCGACAAGTAGTCATCGCAAGCTGATCCATGCGCAGAGCCCGGCACCACGATGGTGCCGGGCTCTTGCGTCGACCGGTGGCCCCGGGCTGTCCGGGGGCCGACGAGGTCAGCCTGGAGGCGCGCCGCCTCGAGTCCGAGGTGGACGCGGGCAGCTGAGCCACGCCACAGGCGATCTACGTGCGGTGGATCTGCAGGATCCGGAAGCCACGGCTGCTGGTCACGCGTTCCACCGCCCACCCCTGGTCGGAGAGCCAGCGCTGCAGGGAGTCGGCGCCCAGGTTCTTGCCGACCACGAGTCGTGCCGTGCCGTCGGGCGTGAGCCGGGGGAGCCAGCGCAGCAGCAGGTCGTGCAGCGCCGGCTTGCCGATGCGGATGGGCGGGTTCGACCAGATGGCATCGAACGACAGGTCGGTGGGGACGTCGTCGGGCATCGAGGTCCGGACGGTGGCATCCAGTCGGGCGGCGTTGGCGGTGGTGAGGGCGAGAGCACGCTCGTTGACGTCGATCGCCCACACCTCGACGTCCGGTGAGGCCGCTGCGACGCTGCAGGCGATCGGTCCCCAGCCGCAACCGAGGTCGAGCAGGCGGCCGCTGCTCGGCGGTGCGGACTCGGCGAGCAGCAGCGCGGTGGCGTGGTCGAGACCGTCGTGGCTGAAGACGCCGGCCGAGGTCTCGAACGCGAGCTGTCGACCCCACACGGTGGCGGACACGTCGCGGCGGCGGTCCGGGACGTCCGGTTGGTCCTCGAAGTAGTGGTCGGTCACAGAGCCAGTGTTCCAGCCCCTCAGCAGTGCCGGTAGACGTAGCCCCTCTGGCCTGCCGGCACGACGTCGCGATCGCGCAGCATGATCGAGATCTTCCCGGCGCGCGCCGTGCAGGCGCGGGTGTAGGCGCTGCGTGGGGTGTCGCTGTACTCGATCTCGATCATGCGTCTGCCGTACACCGCCATGTAGTCGCCACACTCGTGGTAGATCTCGCACCCCTCGGCCACCACGAAGTCGAAGTCGACGCTGCGGCCCAGCTCCGGCGTGTTCTTCTGAGCGATCGCCAGTCCGTGGGCATGCGCCCGGGTGACCATCGTGCGGGCGAACGTGATGGTCTGCTGGCGGGTCATGAGCTTCTTGGACCGGGTCCATGAGTCGAGATTGTCCGGCTCGACGGCCTGGTAGCCGGCCTTCGCGCAGCGCCCGAACCACTGGTCGACGAGCTGGCCCAGCTCGGCTCTGCGGGTCGCGGTGCGCAGGTCGAGCACGATCTCACCGGGCCAGCCGGGATCGGTCACCAGCTTTCCGGCCCTGTCACGCAGCAGCATGCGCGGGTGGTGCTTCTTCCACCACCTGGTGGTTCCCGGCTGGGTCTGGAAGGCGTTGACGTAGCAGATCGAGTAGCGACTCCGATCCGGCGGATCCAAGCTGTCGCGGGTGACGATCGTGACGTCCTGGGCCGGCTCGTAGGCGCCACCGAGCTGGTAGTCCGCGACGCCAGCAACGGGTGGGGGCGTGATGATCGCGGCGCTGGCTGCGAGGGCGAGCCAGGTGAAGAAGGCGATCACTGCATCGACTCCCGGTTGGTGCGGACGCGCGCGGGCGCTGCGATCCACCAGGCGGCATCGACCAGCTCGAGCACCTGATCGGCGTCGGCCAGTGCCAGGTCCACCAGCACGTAGTCGTACCCGTCGTAGTGAGGCGTGGTGTGGAAGGCCGGATCGTCACCCTCGACCAGGGCGTTCTTCTCCTCGGTCGAGCACTTGATCGCGAGCGAGCCGTCGTCCTCGGTGCGCAGGCGCGCCATCAGCGTGTCCTTGACCTTCAGGCACGGCGTGCCGTACGAGGTCGACTCGGCGACCTCGGGCCAGGTCGAGGCAAGCTCGACGACCCTCCTCCACGTGATCGGCATGGAGCCATCATCACGCATGCAGGTCCTCGAGGCGATCGATGAAGGCAGCCTGCGCCGCCACGATCAGCGATCGTGCCTCCGCCGGTCGCATCCACCGCACGCGATCGATCTCGGGAAAGGTCTGCAGACGACCGGACCGGGGCGGCCACTGCATCTGGAAGGTGCCGGGCGTGATCGCCTCGGGGTCCAGGTCGATCCGGATCGCCCAGGCCCGCACGAGCTTGCCGCCGGACTGGCGCACCTCACCGAGCTCGACGAATCCGGTGTCGGGCGCGGGCAGCCCGAGCTCCTCGGTGAACTCCCGTCGCGCTGTCGTGAGCGGCGGTTCGCCGTCGGCGGGCAAACCCTTCGGGATCGTCCATGCGCCGGCGTCCTTGCGGGCCCAGAACGGGCCACCCATGTGCGCCAGCAGCACCTCCACGCCCTCGTCGGCATCGCGCCACGGCAGCAGTCCGTGGCTCCGGACGGTCACGCCGGCTCCACCGACAGCTCGAACCGGCGCATCATCTGCCCGTTCAGGGCGTGCCACTCCTCGCCGACGTCGACGAACCCGAGCCGGCGACACACAGCGAGCGAGGCGGCATTGGTGGGGCTGACCTGCGCGGCGACGATGCGCACCTCGGGATGCCGTGCGGCGAGATCGATCAGTCCGGCGGTGGCGGCGGTGGCCACGCCGCGACCCCGTTCGACCGGCACGACCTGGTAGCCGAGCGTCACCGCGCCGTCACGATCCGGTGGACGGTGCATGCGTAGGTCGCCGACGACACGGCCGTCCTCCACCGCGAAGTACTGGGTGCGCCAGAAAGCGTGCTCGGGCTCGGCCACGATGCGGTCAACGAAGGTGCTCCAGATCCACTGGGAGTCCAGGGTCGACGGTGGCATCGCCATGCCCATGACCCGACCGGCAGACGCCAGGTCGCCGCTGGACAGCATGCGCAGCACCGGCGTGGGGATGGCGACGAGCGTGATCTCGGGGGTCATGTCTCGTCGCGGCGACGCCGGGACTGCTTGGCGCGCGTCGCCAGCAGGTGGTCCGGCGGGTAGGAGACGGCCTCGAGGGTCAAGCCGTGGGCCGGCATGACGCGGACCCGGGGATCGCGGGCCAGCCCGGCCAGGACCACGCCGGTCCACGTTGCTTCGTGACGGCCTTCGCCCACGGCCACCAGCGCGCCCATCAGCGCACGAACCATGGAGTGGCAGAAGGCGTCGGCGCGCACGGTGGTCTCGATCCGGCCGTCGGCGCGCACCGACGTGAGCTCACGCAGCTCACGGATGGTGGTGGCCCCGTCGCGCTTCTTGCAGAACGACGCGAAGTCGTGCTCTCCCACCAGGGGAGTCGCTGCCGCGTTCATCGCGTCGACATCGAGGGGCTTGCGGACCGCGACGACGGTGTGCCGGGTCAGGGGATCGGGGACCGCGTCGCACAGGCGGTAGACGTACCGGCGTTCGAGCGCGGAGAAACGGGCGTCGAATCCGGTCGGCGCCTCGCGGACCCCATGGATCGCGATGTCCGGCGGCAGCACGCGCTGCAGGCGCCTCGTCAGCACCGAGGGGTCGACATCGTCGAGATCGACGTGCGCCACCTGTCCACGCGCGTGGACCCCGGTGTCGGTGCGCCCGGCGACCGTCAGCCGGGCCGGGGCGTCGAGGCGAAGGACGGTCCGGATCGCCGCCTCGATCTCGCCCTGCACGGTCCGCAGGCCCGGCTGCGCCGCCCACCCGTGGAATCGTCCCCCGTCGTAGGCGAGGTCGAGTCTCAGGCGCACCACCCCACGCTAACGCCCCGCTGGTGCTTCGGTTTACCAGCAGGCCACGGAGAGTGTTCACCGATGTGGGCAAATTTGCCCACAGAAGTGGTGGTTTGCCCATGGCACGACTGCCAGGTCGTCGCAACAGACGGGACGACCTCGCTGCGAGGGCTGACCGACCATTCCCACGGGGAAGTCTTCACTCCTCCGGGTGAATTCACCCGGAGGAGTGAAGACTTGCCGTGGCCTGCTGGTAAACCGAAAGGCGGGTGGGGCGGCTACTTCTTCCAGCGCTCGGCGGCGGGGACGAAGTCGAGGGTGCGGTCTCCAGTGTAGATCTGCTTGGGGCGCGCGATCTTCTGTTCCGGATCGTCGACCATCTCGACCCACTGGGCCAGCCAGCCCGCGGTACGGGGGATGGCGAACAGGACGGTGAACATCTCCGGCGGGAACTGCAGCGCCTCGTAGATGAGGCCGGAGTAGAAGTCGACGTTCGGGTACAGCTTGCGGCTGACGAAGTAGTCGTCCTCCAGCGCGATGCGCTCCAGCTCCTGGGCGATCTCCAGCAGCGGGCTGACGCCGGTGACCTCGAAGACGTCGTCGACGGCCTTCTTGATGATGGTGGCGCGCGGATCGTAGTTCTTGTAGACCCGGTGACCGAAGCCCATGAGCTTCTCGTCGCCGTTCTTGACACCCTCGATGAAGGCCGGGATGTCCTCCTTGGAGCCGATGCGGCGCAGCATCTTCAGCACTGCCTCGTTCGCGCCGCCGTGCAGCGGGCCATAGAGCGCGGCGATGCCGGCGCTGACCGCCGAGTACGGATCGACGTCGGACGAACCGACCGAGCGCACCGCGTTCGTGGAGCAGTTCTGCTCGTGGTCGGCGTGCAGGATGAACAGCACCTCGAGCGCCTTGGACAGGCGGGGATCCGGATCGTACTTCTGCTCGCTCATCTTGAACAGCATCGCGAGGAAGTTCTCGGTGTACGACAGATCGTTGTCGGGGTACACGTACGGCTTGCCCTGCGCGTGGCGGAAGCTCCACGCGCCCAGGGTCGGCATCTTGGCGATCAGGCGGACGACCTGCTCGTGGCGGATGTCCGGATCGCGGATGGCGCGCGCCTCGGGATAGAACGTCGACAGCGCACCCACGCTGGACAACAACATGCCCATGGGGTGGGCGTCGTAGCGGAAGCCCTGCAGGTGTCGCTTGAGGTTCTCGTGCGCGAACGTGTGGAAGGTGATCTCGTGGACCCACTTCTCGTGCTGCTCCTCGGTGGGCAGCTCGCCGTGGATCAACAGATAGGCGACCTCGAGGAAGGTGGAGTGCTCGGCCAGCTGCTCGATGGGGTAGCCGCGGTACTCCAGGATGCCCTTGTCGCCGTCGATGTAGGTGACGGCGCTGCGGGTGGAGGCGGTGTTGGTGAACCCGGGGTCGTAGACGGCGATGCCTGGCGCGTCATCGGTCTTGCCGATGGCTCCGATGTCGCCGGCGCGCACGGTGCCGTCGACGATGTCGAGCTCGTACTCCTCGCCGGTGCGGTTGTCACGGACGGTCAAGGACTGCTTCTCGGTCACGATGGGTCTCCTGTGACGGGGGCGGCGTCGGACCAGCGAGGTGGTGCTGGACACATTCAAACCTAGACCGGTGCGGGGCCAGCCGCCGCACGGGGTGTGCGCTCCACCCGTTTTGACCGCGCCCGTCAGCGGCGGTTACTCTGGTGTGTCGTCGTTCTTGCCTGCCTCGTGCTGGCCAGTCCATCGTGACTTGCCGCGCTGCGGCGGACGACATCCAGACTCCATCCGAATCAGAAGGAACTTGTCGTGCGCACGTTCAGCCCGAAGCCTGCTGACCTTGATCGTCAGTGGCACGTCATCGACGCCGAGGACATCGTCCTCGGCCGTCTGGCCGTCGAAGCTGCCACGCTGTTGCGTGGCAAGCACAAGCCGACCTTCGCCCCGCACATGGACGGTGGCGACTTCGTCGTCATCATCAATGCAGCCAAGGTGGCCCTGTCGGGCAACAAGCGCACCGACAAGCTGGCCTACCGGCACAGCGGTTACCCGGGCGGACTCAAGTCCATCGCCTACGGTGACCTGCTGGAGAAGGACGCCCGCAAGGCGATCGAGAAGTCGGTGCGCGGCATGCTCCCCAAGAACCGTCTGGGCGACCAGCTGATCACCAAGCTCAAGGTCTACGCAGGCCCCGAGCACCCGCACACCGCCCAGAAGCCCCAGCCGTTCGAGATCACGCAGATCTCCCAGTAAGGATTGACATCGTGGCCGACACCGCAACCGAAGAGACCGAGTTCACGCCCAACGCCGAAGGCGTCGCGTACACCTCCGAGACCACCGGCTCAGCCGCCGTCTCCGACCAGCCCGCCACCGTCGCACCGGGTGCGGCGACCGGCCGCCGCAAGGAGGCCATCGCCCGCGTGCGCATCGTGCCCGGCACCGGCGTGTGGACGGTCAACGGCAAGCCGCTGGAGGAGTACCTGCCCAACAAGCTGCACCAGCAGATCGCCAAGGAGGCCCTCGCGGCCACCGGCCTGGAGGATCGCTTCGACGTGGTCGCCCGGGTCAGCGGCGGCGGCATGACCGGACAGGCCGGCGCGCTGCGACTGGGTGTGGCCCGCTCGCTCAATGGGATCGACGAGGAGGTCAACCGTCCGGTCCTGAAGAAGGCCGGTCTGCTGACCCGCGACTCGCGCATCAAGGAGCGCAAGAAGGCTGGTCTGAAGAAGGCCCGTAAGGCTCCGCAGTACAGCAAGCGCTGAGTCATCGGTCATGGGTCGGATCTTCGGCACCGACGGTGTGCGGGGGCTCGCCAATCGCGACCTGACGGCCGAGGTGGCCGTCGACCTGTCGGTGGCTGCCGCCCACATCCTGGGCGAGATCGGTGCGTTCGCTGATCAGCGACCCACCGCGGTGGTCGGTCGCGATCCGCGAGCCTCCGGAGAGTTCCTGGAGGCAGCGGTCGTGGCCGGGCTCGCGTCCGCAGGCGTCGACGTGCACCGCCTCGGCATCGTGCCGACGCCGGGAACGGCGTTCCTGACGTCGTTGCTGTCCGCGGACATGGGCGTCATGATCTCGGCGAGCCACAACCCGATGCCCGACAACGGCATCAAGTTCTTGGCTCGTGGAGGTCTGAAGCTCGACGACGAGCTGGAGCGGCAGATCGAGGCGCGTCTGCAGGAACCGTGGGACCGGCCCACCGGTGCCGGCGTCGGCCGGGTCGGCGACAGCCACTCCGGCGTCGCCGCCTACACCAAGCACCTGGTCGACACGGTCCCGCAGGGACTCGACGGTCTCACCGTCGTCCTCGACTGCGCCAACGGGGCCGCGTTCGACGTGGGCCCGGCCGCCTTCACCCAGACGGGCGCACAGGTCATCGCGATCCACGCCGAGCCCGACGGTCTGAACATCAATCGCGACTGCGGCTCCACCCATCTGCAGGACCTGCAGGCCGCGGTCGTGGCCCACGGCGCCGACGCGGGGTTCGCGTTCGACGGCGACGCCGATCGCTGTCTGGCCGTGGACGCGGCAGGGGCGGTCGTCGATGGTGACCAGATCCTCGCCATGCTCGCCGTGGCCGCTCGCGATGCCGGCCACCTCGTCGATGACACCGTCGTCGCGACCGTGATGAGCAACCTCGGCTTCATGCAGGCCATGGCACGCGAAGGCATCAACGTCGTGGCGACGGCAGTCGGTGACCGCTACGTGCTAGAGGCGATGCGCGTCGGCGGATACACCCTGGGCGGCGAGCAGTCCGGCCACGTGATCATGTCCGAGCACGCCACGACCGGCGACGGAGTGCTCACTGCCCTGCACGTCGCCAGCCGGATGGCCCTGACCGGTCGCACCATGGCCGATCTGGGCGCCGTGATGTCGCAGCTGCCGCAGGTCCTGGTCAACGTGCCGGGCGTCGACAAGGCGCGAGCCGATACCGACCCGGTGCTGCAGGGTGAGGTCGCGATCGCTGCGGCACGACTCGGCGAGTCCGGCCGGGTGCTGCTGCGCCAGAGCGGCACGGAGCCGTTGGTGCGCGTCATGGTCGAGGCGCCCACCGCTGAACAGGCCGCCGAGATCGCCGACCACCTCGCCGGCATCGTCCGCGCGACGCTGACCCTCTAGGCCGTCGGCCTCGCCGGGTCAGAGCTTTCGCAGACGGACCCACTTGACCGCGTGATCGGGTCCCTTGCGCAGCACGAGTGACGCGCGGCCGGTGGTGCTGGCGATGTTCTCGCGCAGGTTCGGCCAGTTGATGGTGTCCCACAGGGTTCCGGCGCGATCGACGGCCTCGGCGTCGGAGTACGTGCTGTAGCGGTGGAAGTACGACATCGGATCGGCGAAGGCGGTCCGGCGCAGCGCGAGGAACCGGGCGACGTACCAGCGCTTGATGTCGCGGCTGGAGGCATCCACGTAGATGGAGAAGTCGAAGAAGTCGCGGATGGCCAGGCCGGGGCTCCCGTCGGGCCGGGGCTTGGCCGAGCCGAGGACGTTGAGGCCCTCGATGATCACGATGTCGGGCTCCTTGAGCGTGATGACCTCGTCGGTGCGGTCGTAGGTGAGGTGGGAGTAGATCGGCGCCGTCACGACCTCGACCCCGGACTTGACCTCCATGACGAACCGCAGCAGCGCCTTGCGGTCGTAGGACTCCGGAAAACCCTTGCGATCCAGGATGCCGCGCCGCTCCAGCTCGGCGTTGGGGTACAGGAACCCGTCGGTGGTCACCAGCTCGACGACCGGGTGCTCGGGGGAGCGGGACAGCAGCTCCTTGAGCAGTCGGGCGATGGTGGACTTGCCGACCGCGACCGATCCGGCGATGCCGATGACGTAGGGCACCCGATGGTCCTGTCCGGTGCGCAGGAACTGCTCGGTGGCCGCGTAGAGCTCGTCGGCGAGCCGCACCCGCATGCTCAGCAGCTCGGTGACCGGCAGGTAGACCTCACGCACCTCCTCGAGGTCGAGCTCGTCCCCGATGCCGCGGATCCGTTCGATCTCGGCGGGATCGAGGGCCAACGGGTCGTCGCCGGCCAGCTGTGACCATGCGGCCCGCTCGAGCTCCACGTACGGCGACTGATCACGCGTCATGCCTTCCATTGTCACGCCCGCCACGCCGAATGCGTGGGCGGGGCGCGCCGGGTCCGTTCGCGGCGGCGGTCACTCGCTACGCTGGTGCCCATGTGCGGAATCGTTGGATATGTCGGGCAACGCCCCGCGCTGGACGTCGTGATGGCGGGTCTTCGGCGCCTGGAGTACCGCGGATACGACTCCGGCGGAGTCGCCCTCGTGCACCGCACCAAGGACGGCGGCGCGATCGCGTGGGCGAAGAAGGCCGGCAAGCTGGTCAACCTCGACCGCGAGCTGGAGACCATCACGATGCCCGAGGCCACCACGGGCATCGGTCACACGCGCTGGGCGACCCATGGCGCCCCCAACGACGTGAACGCGCACCCGCACCTGGACGCCGGCGACCGGGTCGCGGTGGTGCACAACGGCATCATCGAGAACTTCGTCGCCCTGCGCGCCGAGCTCGAGGCCGACGGTGTGGAGATGGTGTCCGAGACCGACACCGAGGTCGTGGCCCACCTCGTCGCGCGCGAGCTCCGATCCGCCGAAGGACCTGCCGTCCTGTCGCTGGCCGAAGCGGTGCGACGCGTGTGCCGCCGCCTCGAGGGCGCCTTCACGCTCGTCGTGTCCGACGCGCTGCAGCCGGACGTCGTGGTGGGCGCGCGCCGCAACTCCCCGCTGGTCGTCGGCCGCGGCGACGGCGAGAACTTCCTCGGCTCCGACGTCGCGGCGTTCATCGAGTACACCCGCGACGCCGTCGAGCTCGGCCAGGACCAGGTCGTCGCCATCACCTGCGACGACATCGTGGTCACCGACTTCGACGGGCAACCGGTCCAGACCACCGAGTACCACGTGGACTGGGACGTCTCGGCAGCCGACAAGGGCGGCTTCGACTGGTACATGCTCAAGGAGATCGACGAGCAGCCCAAGGCCGTCGCCGACACCCTGCTCGGTCGCCACAACATGTCCGGCCTGCTCCAGCTGGACGAGATGCGACTCAGCGACGACGAGCTGCGCGAGGTCGACAAGATCATCGTCATCGCGGCGGGCACATCGATGTACGCCGCCATGGTCGCCAAGTACGCCATCGAGCACTGGACCCGCGTGCCCTGCGAGGTCGAGCTCGCCTCGGAGTTCCGCTACCGCGACCCGATCCTGGAACGGAGCACACTGGTCGTCACGATCAGCCAGTCCGGCGAGACCATGGACACCCTGATGGCCATCCGGTACGCCCGTCAGCAGCGGGCTCGGGTGCTCTCGATCTGCAACACCAACGGCTCGACGATCCCGCGGGAGTCCGACGCCGTCATCTACACCCACGCCGGCCCGGAGGTCGCCGTCGCCTCGACGAAGGGATTCCTGGCCCAGGTCGTGGCCTGCTACCTGCTCGCGCTGTACATCGCCCAGGTCAAGGGCACCAAGTACGGCGACGAGATCGCCGCCGTCATCGCCGAGCTCGAAAAGATCCCGGCCGGCATCCAGCGCATGCTCGACGAGGGCGACCAGGTGCGCAAGCTCGCCGCCGAGCTGTCGTCGTCGCGCTCGATCCTGTTCCTCGGCCGTCACGTCGGCTACCCGGTGGCGCTCGAGGGCGCGCTCAAGCTCAAGGAGCTCGCCTACATCCACGCCGAGGGATTCGCTGCCGGGGAGCTCAAGCACGGTCCGATCGCCCTGGTCGAGGACGGTCTGCCGGTCTTCGTGGTCGTCCCGCCCAAGGGCCGTGACCAGCTGCAGGAGAAGACGATCAGCAACATCCAGGAGATCCGCGCGCGCGGCGCACGGACGATCGTGCTGGTCGAGGACGGCGATGACGACGTCGTGCCGTTCGCCGACCACCTCATCCGGCTGCCGCAGGTCCCCACCCTGATGCAACCGCTGGTCGCCACCGTGCCGCTGCAGATCTTCGCGTGCGAGTTCGCCGAACAGCTTGGCCGCGACGTCGACCAGCCGCGCAACCTCGCCAAGTCCGTGACGGTGGAGTGATGGCCATCCACGGCGTGGGTGTCGACGTGGTCGATCTCGCCCGCTTCGAGCAGACGTTGGAGCGCACCCCCACGATGCGCAGCCGGCTGTTCACACCGTCCGAACGTGATCTGCCGCTGGAGTCGTTGGCGGGCCGATTCGCGGCCAAGGAAGCACTGGCCAAGGCGATGCGTGCCCCGGCTGGCCTGTCGTGGCAGGACTTCGAGGTCGTCAACACGGCACAGGGCGCACCGGAGTTCGTGCTGCTCGGCGCGGCCCCCGGCCGGTTGCGAGAGCTCGGCATCACCACGGTGCACCTGTCGATCTCACATGACACCACGGTGGCGACGGCCTTCGTGGTGGCCGAGTGCTGACGGCGTACTCGGTCGCGCAGATCCGCGCCGCCGAGGAGGAGCTGGCCGCCGAGACCGGCTGGGACGCACTGATGCAGTCCGCCGCTCGAGGGCTGGCTGGCGCCCTCGACGTCGTGCCGCCCGGTGATCTCGTGGTGATGCTGATCGGGCCGGGCAACAACGGCGGGGACGCACTGTTCGCGGCGGCACATCTGCTCGGTCGGGGCGTACGGGTCGATCTGTGCCTCCTCGATCCCGAGACGGTGCACGGCGCCGGCCTGGCGGCGGCACGGTCCGCCGGGGCGGACATCGTGGACGACCCCACGGATCAGCGCACCTGCGTCGACGCGCTGTTCGGCATCGGGGCACGGCCCGGGCTGTCCGGCCGAGCGGCGACCTGGGCGGACTGGGTCGATCGCACCCAGCCGTTCACGATCGCGGTCGACGTCCCGTCCGGCGTCGACGTCGACGGCGGCACCTGCCCCGGCCGATCCGTGCACGCCGACACGACGGTGACGTTCGGGGCGTTCAAGCCCGCCCTGCTGCTTTCCCCGGCGGTCGACCGGGCCGGCACCGACGTCACGCTGGTCGACATCGGGCTCGGACCACATCTGGATCCGGCCGTGGTCGAGGCCGTGCAACCCAGCGACGGACGACTGCTGCTCGACCAGCTCGGATCGACAGGCGGGCACAAGTACACCCGCGGGGTCGTGGGGATCGCGGCCGGTTCTGAGCAGTACGCCGGCGCGGCGCACCTGTGCGTCGCGGGAGCCCAGGCCGGTCCCGCCGGGATGGTGCGCTTCGTCGGCGCCGCCGACCTGGCCGGCCGCGTGGTGGATCGAGCGCCCGAGGTCGTGACCGGTCGCGGTCGCGTCCAGGCGTGGGTGGTCGGCCCCGGTGGCGACCAGCACGTGGGTGAGGTGCTGGCGTCGGTGCTCACCGACGGTGTTCCCGTGGTGGTCGACGCGTCGGCGTTGGAGCACGTCCAGGAATCGGCGTCCACGCCGCTGGTGCTGACCCCGCACGCCGGTGAGCTGGCCCGGATGCTCGGAGTCGACCGCACCGCCGTCGAGGCCGACCCGCTGGGTCACGCCCGGCGAGCGAGCCAGCGCTACGCGGCGACGGTCCTGCTCAAGGGACCGCGCACCGTGATCGTGGCCACCGACGGCCGGGTGCGCGTCAATCTCAGCGGTA
>JBBSRN010000018.1:0-16762 GCA_038242985.1 Propionibacteriales bacterium
AGGAAGCCGTCGGCGATCAGGTCGCGGACGGCCGGGAGGTGGGTGTGGCGCAGGTCGTCGCGCTCCAGCAGGGAGCCGATCGCGTCGAGGATCTGACCGACGGACAGCTCGCCGTCGCAGGCACCGACCAGGGCCGCCTCGATCGTGTCGACCTGTCGGGACCGACGCACGCCCTGCTGCAGTCGCAGCACGACCTGCTCCGGATCGGCGGCCCCGACTCGACCGCGGGTCTCCTGCACGAGTGCACCGGGCGCCTGCAGGTGGGCGGTCAGCAGGTCGGTGTCGGACAGATCCCGCAGCGAATCGACCACCTGCCCCCACCGCGCGACCGACGGGCCGACGGGCGGCGCGATCTCGCCGGACCACTCCTCGAGGCGCACGGTGGGCTGCTCGTCCGTACGACGCAGGGAGAGCCAGCCGAAACCGACGCCGCAGATGCCCTCGGACTCGAACCAGCCGAGCCACTCGTCGTAGCGCCGGGTGTGCTCGGGGCCAGGGAGCACCCCGGCATCGGACAACCACATCTCCACGTACTCGGCAGGATCGACCTGCTCACGCTGCAGCACCCAGGCGTCCACCCCGCCCCCCGCCGCAGTGCTGGCGTCCAGCCAGCTGCCGACGTCGTCGGTCCAGTCCGAACCGGAGCGGTGGGCCCAGTTCGCGAGGATCTGGCACCACCCGCCGGGGTTGAGGTGCTCGCTCGCGTGCTCGACGAGATGTCGCACCACCGCATCGCCGGGCATGCCGGAGTCGCGATAGACCAGCACCTCGCCGCCTGGCGGGGAGATCACGAACGGCGGATTCGTCGCGATCAGGTCGAACCGTTCGCCGGCCACCGGATCGAACAGGCTGCCCTCGCGCAGGTCGATCTCGACCCGATTGAGGCGGGCGGTGAGTCCGGCCATCGCCAGGGCACGTGGATTCACGTCGGTGCCAACGACACGGCTCGCGTGCTGGGTCAGGTGCAACGCCTGGACCCCGCAGCCGGTACCGAGATCGAGCGCGGAGCCGACCTCGTCGCGGATGACCAGCTGCGCCAGGCTCGAGGACGCCTCGCTGATGCCGAGCACGTGCTGCGGATCCATGGCGGAGACCGGCTGGCCGAGGCCCGGGGTGGCGTCGCAGACGATCCACCAGTCGTGGTCCTCATCACCGTACGGCCGGACGTCGGCGCGGGCGCGGACGTGTCCGCCGGACGCCTCGAGCAGGCCCGCCGAGACCAACGGCTCCACCAGTCCGGGCAGGACGCGCCCGGCCGCAGCGGCCGACACCTCGACCTGCAGCGTGAACAGTCGCACCAGCGTCGCGAGCGACGAGCCGTCCCGGGTCGCCCGCAGCGCCGGCACCACCTGGTTGCGCCCGAGCGCCCGGTGCGCTTCGTCGCCGAGGGTTGCGTAGGTGGCCTCGGCGGTGAAGTCCGCCGCGGTCAGGGCCGCGCGCAGGGCGTCGGTCGTCTCGGTGTCCAGCACGAACACACCTTGCCATGCACACCGCGAGCGTCCGCCGGCCATGCACACCGCGAGGGCCCGCCCACCTGGATCGGTGAACGGGCCCTCGCGTCGATCGTCAGCTCGTGCTGAGCTCAGCCGGGACCTCGTCGCCGCCGGTGTCCAGGGCGATCGGGCGACGCTTGGAGATGTACACCGCCGCCACGATGATCGCCACGGACACGCCGGCGATGAGGTAGCGCGTGAGCGCATTCTCGTCGGCACCGTAGGCGTACTTGATGATCAGCGGCGTGGCCAGCAGCGCCACCAGGTTCATCACCTTCAGCAACGGGTTGATCGCCGGTCCGGCGGTGTCCTTGAACGGGTCACCGACGGTGTCGCCGATGATCGTGGCCTCGTGCGCCAACGATCCCTTGCCTCCGTGGTTGCCGTCCTCGACCAGCTTCTTGGCGTTGTCCCAGGCGCCACCTGAGTTGGCCAGGAACACCGCCATCAGCAGACCGGTGCCGATCGCACCGGCGAGGAACGCACCGAGGGAGCCGATGCCGAGACCGAAGCCCACGGCGATCGGGGCGAAGATGGCCAGGATTCCCGGCGTCGCCAGCTCGCGCAACGAGTCGCGCGTGCAGATGTCGACGACCTTGCCGTACTCGGGACGACCGGTGCCCTCCATGATGCCGGGGATCTCGCGGAACTGGCGACGCACTTCGTAGACCACCGCACCGGCGGCACGGCCGACGGCGTTGATCGCCAGACCGGAGAACAGGAACACCACGGCCGCGCCGAGGATGAGTCCGACCAGGATGCTCGGATCGGCGACGTTGAAGATGCCCTGCAACGCGTAGATCTCGATGACGTCCAGCTTGCCGAGGTCCGGCGACTCGATCAGGCCGGAGCCCTGGACGGCTTCTGAGATCGAGCTGGTCAGGGAACCGAACAGCGCCGTCGCGGCCAGCACTGCCGTGGCGATCGCGATGCCCTTGGTGATGGCCTTGGTCGTGTTGCCGACCGCGTCCAGCTCGGAGAGGATCTGGGCGCCCTCCTCGTCGACGTCGCCGGACATCTCAGCGATGCCCTGGGCGTTGTCGCTGACCGGGCCGAACGTGTCCATGGCGACGATGACGCCGACCGTGGTGAGCAGGCCGCAACCGGCGAGCGCGACGGCGAACAGCGCCACCACCAACGAGCCGCTGCCGAGCAGGAACGCCCCGAACACGGCGGCGCCGATGACGATCGCGGTGTAGACGGCCGACTCGAAGCCGACCGACAGGCCGGACAAGATGACGGTCGCGGCACCGGTGAGCGACGTCTTGCCGACGTCCTGGACCGGGCGCGTCTCGGTACCGGTGAAGTAACCGGTCAGCGCGAGGATGACGGCGGCCAGCACGATGCCGATCAGCACCGCGACGATCGCGATCAGGCGGGGGTTGGCGTCGAGGCCGGGAGCTTCCTGGCCGCCCTGCTGGCTGAGCGTGACGATCAGCGTGTTGACGTCGATGCCGGGCAGGTCCGCGTCGCTGAACTTGGTCGGGAGCAGCAGGAAGGCCGCTCCGACCGAAGCCGCGGCCGAGACCGCGGCCGTGATGTAGAACGAACGGTTGATCGTGGTCAGTCCGCCCTCGCCGACGCGCGGACGGGTGATGTAGACGCCCAGGATCGCGGTCAACGCGCCGATCGCCGGGATCACCAGCGGGAAGACCAGCCCGACCTCGCCGAAGGCGATCGAGCCGAGGATCAGCGCGGCGACCAGGGTCACGGCGTAGGACTCGAACAGGTCTGCTGCCATGCCTGCACAGTCGCCGACGTTGTCGCCGACGTTGTCGGCGATGGTCGCGGCGTTGCGCGGGTCGTCCTCGGGGATGTTCTGCTCGACCTTGCCCACCAGGTCGGCGCCGACGTCGGCGGCCTTGGTGAAGATGCCGCCGCCGACGCGCATGAACATGGCCAGCAGGGCGGCACCGAAGCCGAAGCCCTCGAGGACCTGGGGAGCGTCACCGGTGTAGATCAGGACGATTCCACCGGCACCGAGCAGTCCGAGACCGACCGTCAGCATGCCGACCATCCCGCCAGTGCGGAATGCGATGCGCATCGCGACCTCGCGGCCCTCGGTCTGGGCGGCCGCGGCCACCCGGATGTTGGCGCGGGTGGCGAGCCACATGCCGAGGTAGCCGATCAGTGCGGAGAAGCCGGCACCGAGCAGGAGGGCCACGTAGCGACCGCTCTTGATCTTCCAGTCGTCGTCCCAGCCGAGCACGGCGGCATCGAGCGCCACCAGCATCAGCAGTGCCACGACGGCGAACACCGCGAGCGTCCTGAACTGCCGGCTCAGGTAGGCGGACGCGCCTTCCTGGACGGCCAGGCCGATCTCCTGCATCTTCTCGGTGCCCTCAGATGCGGTGAGCACCTGGGCCCGGAAGACGACCGCCATGATGAGAGCCAGAGCACCGACAGCCACGACTGCGTACAGGTAGTACGAGTTCGCGGTGGAGAAGTCGAGATCTCCGCCCGCTGCCGCAACAAAGGTTGCGTTCGCCATTGAATCCTCCAGAGGTAAGGCAAGACAGACTGTGCCCCGACACGCGGGGACGCGTGACGCAGGTTACATGCCGAGGCGCTCGCAGCCGAATGGGGGCGGAGGAGGTCAGGCGTGTGCGGCGCGCGCCTCGTCGACCGATCCGTGCAGCCCGAAGACCTTGTGCAGACCGGTGATCTCGAAGATCTTGAGGATGCGTTCCTGGGTGCACACGATGTCCAGCGAACCCCCGTCGGCACGAACTCGCTTCAGTCCGCCGACCAGCACTCCGAGGCCGGTGGAGTCCAGGAAGTCGACCTTCTGCACGTCGATGATCAGTCGATGCCGGCCGGCCTCGACGGCCTCGACGATCGCCTCGCGCAGGCGCGGAGCGGTGTGGACGTCGATCTCGCCACCAATCTCGATGATGTCGTACGGGTCGACGGTGCGGGTCGTGAGCGTGAGTTCCATTCCGCCCCCCTCTCTGGCCAGAAGTCAATCACAGCCACAGTCCCTCTGCCGAGGTGTCTGGGACACTGAGACGGTGGATCCTGCCGACCTGTTGCTGCGGTATCCCGAACGGGTCACCCACGTGGAACGCACGCCGGCTCGCGCGGCCGTCGTCGAGCCGTGGCCGGACTGGATCGATCCACAGGTGCGCGCGGTGTTCGAGTCCGCCGGCATCACGCATGTCTGGGGGCACCAGGCCGAGGCGATGAACCACCTGGCGGCACGTCGCCACGTCGTGATCTCGACCGGGACGGCGTCGGGGAAGTCCTTGGCGTTCCAGGCACCCGCGCTGACCTCGCTGGTGGCCGGGCGCACCGGGAGCGGCCTGCACGGCTACCGGCGACCGACGGTGCTGTACCTGGCGCCGACGAAGGCCTTGGCAGCCGATCAGCTGCGTCGCCTGGCGCCGGCCTCCCACCTGCTGCGCGCGGCCACCGTCGACGGGGACAACTCCCGTGAGGAACGCACGTGGGCTCGGGGGCACGCTAACTACCTGCTGACCAACCCCGACACCCTGCACCACTCGATCCTGCCGGCGCACGAACGGTGGACCCGGGTGCTCGGCGGGCTGACTCACGTGGTCGTCGACGAGTGCCACCACTACCGCGGTGTCTTCGGCGCTCACGTGGCCCACATCCTGCGTCGTCTGCGTCGCCTCTGCGAGCACCACGGTGCCGATCCGTTGTTCGTGCTGTCCTCGGCCACGGTGGCTGATCCGCAGGTGTTCGCCCGTCGGCTCACCGGTCTGGACATGTCGGCCGTCACCGAGGACGCCTCCCCGCACGCTGCCCGCACCATCGCGCTCTGGGAACCGCCGGTCATCGGGGGGACGGCGCCGGACACCGATGGGCCGGACCTGGCCGGCATCCGTCGCTCGGCGACGTCGGAGGCCGCCGAGCTGCTGACTGATCTGGTCATCGGTCGGGTGCGGACCCTGACGTTCGTGCGATCGCGACGCGGGGCCGAGACCGTTGCCGCGACCGCTCAGCGACGGCTCGCGGAGATCGATGCTGAGCTGCCTGGACGGGTGGCCACCTATCGCGGCGGGTACCTGCCGGAGGAGCGACGCGAGCTGGAGAACCGGCTGCGCTCAGGCGATCTGCTCGGGCTGGCGAGCACGAATGCCCTCGAGCTCGGCATCGACGTGGCCGGGCTGGATGCGGTGATCAGCGTGGGATTCCCCGGCACCCGGGCGGCGCTGCACCAGCAGTTCGGACGGGCAGGACGCGCCGGGCGCGACTCGCTCGGCGTGCTCGTGGCCCGCGACGAACCCATCGACACCTATCTGGTGCACCACCCGGAGGCGCTGTTCGGCGCCCCCGTGGAGGCATCGGTGTTCGATCCCGACAACCCGTACGTCCTCGGCCCCCACCTGGCCGCGGCCGCCCAGGAGCTGCCACTGACCGAGGCCGACTTCGCGATCTTCGGTCCCCGGGCGGCCGAGGGCGTGGCTGCGTTGGAGGCGGCCGGCTGGTTGCGCCGGCGACCGGCGGGGTGGTTCTGGACGAAGCGCGAACGCGCGGGCGATCTCGCCGACCTGCGTTCGAGCGGCGGCGCACCGGTGCAGATCGTGGACGACGGGACCGGCCGGCTGGTCGGCACCGTCGACGCCGGGTCCGCGGACAGCCACGTGCACACCGGCGCGGTGTACGTGCACCAGGGCGAGGTGTACCTGGTCGACGAGTACGACATCGAGCATCATGTCGCCCTCGTGCACCGCGACGACCCGTCGTACTCCACGCAGGCGCGGTCGGTGACGGAGGTGCAGGTCACCGAGACGCTGCGGTCCGAGCAGTGGGGCCCGGCGACCATCTCGTTCGGGACCGTCGAGGTGCACAGCCAGGTGGTGTCGTACCTCAAGCACAGCACCCAGACGCAGGGCGTGATCGGGGAGGAACCGCTCGCCCTGCCCGAGCGCACGCTGCCGACGCAGGCGGTCTGGTGGACCGTGGCCGCCGAGACCGTGGCGGCGGTCCTCGACGACGCCGACGTGCCGGGTGCCGCCCATGCCGCCGAGCACGCGTCCATCGGTTTGCTGCCGTTGCTGGCGACCTGTGACCGCTGGGACATCGGCGGCCTGTCGACCGCCCTGCACCCGGACACCGGCCTGCTCACCGTGTTCGTCTACGACGGCCACCCCGGCGGGGCGGGATTCGCCGAGCGAGGCCACGCGCTCGCTGCACGGTGGCTGACGATGACCCGCGACGCGATAGCCGCCTGCCCGTGCCACGACGGCTGCCCGGCGTGCATCGTGTCGCCCAAGTGCGGCAACGGCAACGACCCGCTCGACAAGGCCGGTGCGGTCGTCCTGCTCGACGCCGTGCTCGCTGGGGCGCCTCCCGGCGCGTGGCCGACGGGAGCCGGAGACCGGGGCGACAGATAGGAGTCGGGCGCTGCCCGTGCATCGATCTCGGCCGCCCACCGGTGCCCCCACCACCGACGGCTGGCGGTGCGAGCCGTGACGGTGGCGACGTCGTAGTCCATGCGGCAGGCCACGATGCGCGCCCGGTTGCGACGAGCCGCCGTGTCCGCCGCCGAGCAGCCGTCGTTCCCGGCGACGCTCGCCTGGCTGGCGGCCAGTGCCGAGAGGTCGGCCGCAGCGGCGGCCCGGTGCCGCACGGCGACCAGGCCAGCGATCTCGGTGATCACGAGGGCGACCAGCACGAGCACCGACGCAGCGACCACGGCATGGACGGTGGCCGATCCGCGGCCCGCGCGGACCGCGCCGCGGGCGTCGGTACCCGGCTGGACGTTCACCGCGCCTCGACCACGGCGGACGCATCCGCGGTGACGGTGCGTGCCCCGATTCCGGAGAAGAACGGCACGGGCAGCCGGGACTCGGCCCGCACGGTGACGGTCGCCACGCCATCGTCGAGGTCGATCTCGACGTGTGCGTCCTGGGGCGCGTGGCGGCGGGCGGCGGCTCGAGCGGTGTCGACGGTCTCACCGCGCGCCACCAGACGAGCACCCTCCCGGGCGGAGTCGGTGAGTCGGACCTGAGTCAGTCCAAGGGACACGACCCACAGCAGCAGCAGTGTGAGGGCCACGCCGAACGGAGCGATGGTGGCCAGCTCGGCCGTGACCATGCCACGGGAGTGGTGCCCCGAGCGTCTGCGCCCCGGTCTCATCACAGACCGCGCCATGGCGTGCTCCAGATGTTCAGCCAGGCCCCGACCTCGCGCAGCCGGTCGAAGATCTCGGTGATCCAGCCGTTCCACCCGTCGGCTCCCAGCTTCAGCACGATGCAGCCGATGCAGGCGGCGCCCGCCATACCGACCGCGTACTCGGCGGTGGCCATGCCGCGGTCGTGCAGGCGGCCGGCGTGGGTGGCGATGGTGGTCATCTCGATGCTTCCTGACTGGGGGTCGATGTGGTGAGGCCGATCTCGTGGGGTCGACGTGGGTGCCGGTCGGGTCGGGATGGACGCACCACCCCGACCCGACGTGCTCAGAACGGCAACAGGTCCGGGATCTTGTCGATCAAGCCCTTGACCAGATCGCCGAACCACTCGGACTGACCGATCTTGACCAGCACTCCGCCGATCGTGCAGGCGCCGAGCGTGCCGACCGAGTACTCGACCGTGGACATGCCGCGCTCTGCGCGACCGATGATGTTCCGCATGAAGGACCTCCTCGTTGGGGACTGACACCCAGAAGATGGGGTGCGCGACGGCGCTTCTGCGGACCGATCGGTCGGCTGGGGACGACGGCGCCGATCAGGGGCACCTGTGGACAGCTCAGAACAGCCGGAGATTGGCCGCGACGGCGATGATCGTGGGCACGATGCCGATCAGCAGGAAGGCCGGCATGAAGCACAGCCCGAGGGGTGCAGCCGTGCGCACCCCCACCTGCCGGGCGCGTTCACGTCGCGCCGACTGGTGCTCTCGGCGCACGTCCGAGGCAGCAGCGGCGATCACGTCGGCCACCGGCACCCCCGACTGGTCGGCTCGTCGAAGCGCCCGTGCCAGCGGGAGCAGCGGCCCGCTCACGTCGGCCACCGCAGCGCGCAGATCCCCGGCCACGCTGATCCGGTGAGCCACCGACGACAGGTCGGACCCGAGCGGATCACTCGTGACCTCCGCGGCCAGCGCGAGCGCGGTGCCCGGTGGTCGACCGGCCTCCAGGGCCGCCGTGACCAGATCGAGCGCGCCGGGCAGCTGGCGTCTCGCGGCGACGTCGCGGCGACGCGAGACACCGCTCTCGAGGCGTCCGGCCGCTGCCCGGACCGCCGGCGCCGCGAGCAGGCCGATGACCAGACCCACCGGCCAACCCAGCACCACCAGCGCCGCGACGGGGGTGATGAGCGCCGCGAGCGTGCTCGGATCCACCCGTCGAGCGACCCTGGGCGCCGCCCACAGCGCCCGGGCCCGTCGGCCCGCTCCCACCGGGACCAGGCACCACACGGCGGCCGCGGCAAGCAGTGCAGCCGTCACCGGTCGGCCGCCGATGACACCCGCTCGACCCACAGCACGCCCACGCTGGCGAACACCACGCCGAGCACCAGGCAGACTCCGCCGGCCCGGGTCGCCAGGAGCACGTGCAGCGGGTCGCCGCCCATCCCCGATCCGAGCGCCAGGCCGAACGCCGGAAGCACGGCCATGAGGCGCGCCGTGGCCCTGGCCGGCGCGAGCTCGGCGTCGACCTCGGCCTCCAGGTCCAGGTCGTCGCGGGACCGATCGGCCAGCCGGGTCAGGACGCCGGCGAGTGGCGCCCCCGCCTGATCGGCCAACCACCACGCCGCGGCGAGCTCGTCCAGCACCTCGGCGCCGGGCTGGGCGGCGCTCTCCCGCAGCGCCGCCACGACATCGGCGCCGTGCGAGGCCGCTCGGGCCGCACTGGCCAGCAGATCGATCTCCGCAGCGGCCGATCGCAGCGCGGACTCCGCGAGCGCACCGGACCGCAGCTCTGCAGCCACCAAGGACAGCGCCTCGACGGCAGCTCGGCGTCGGATCCGCGCCCGCGCCCGGGCCCGGGTGCCGGTCATGACCCGCGCAGCAGTGCCGCCGCCCACGGCGATCGCCACCACCACCCACACATGCGTGCCGCCGACACCGATCGACACCGCGAGGGCCACGCCGAAGGCCAGCATCACCACCATGCTCTGCGATCGAACCCGACCCATCGCCGACAGGCCGGCCTGCGCTGGACCTGTCTGGGCTGGACCGGCATGGGCCAGCTCGGTCTGGAGCAGGCCGAGGCGGTGACGGATCCTTCGAGTGCCGGCGGGGCAGCCGATCTCGGTGGCGATCGCCACCGCGACCACGACGAGCACGATCACCGGACGAGCGATCGGTAGCGGTCGTGCGCCGGTCCACGGCTGCTGGTGTGCTCGTCGAAGGTCAACGCCGACACGGCCCGGACCCAGCCGTTCTCGGACTCCAGCAGGGCGATCTCACGGACCCGACGGGCACCATGGGCGCCCCGACCGAGATGCACGACGAGATCGACCCCGGCGGCGAGCTGGCTGTGCACCGCGTCGCGAGCGAGGCCGGCAGCAACTCCCAGTGCCTCGAACCGCGCAGGGACGTCGGCAGCGGAGTTGGCGTGCAGGGTGCCGCACCCTCCCTCGTGCCCCGTGTTGAGTGCAGCCAGCAGGTCGACGACCTCCGCCCCGCGCACCTCGCCCACGACGAGTCGGTCCGGGCGCATGCGCAACGCCTGCCGCACGAGATCGCGCACGCTGACGGCGCCGGCTCCCTCGACGTTGGGCGGTCTCGCCTCGAGTCCGACGACGTGCGGGTGCACCGGACGAAGCTCGGTGGAGTCCTCGACGATCACGAGGCGGTCGCGCGGCTCGGCCAGCCCCAACATCGCCGCCAGAACGGTGGTCTTGCCGCTGCCGGTCCCGCCGGTGACCACGAACGAGACCCGCGCGGCGACGATCCGGCGCAGGTGGTCGTCTGCCCCGCCGGCGAACATGCCGAGCTCGGCGAGATCGTCGAGGGAGTACAGCACTCGCGACGGCACCCGCAACGAGATCACGGTGCCCGGGCGAGCCAGCGGCGCCAGCACGGCGTGCAGACGCGTGCCGTCGGGCAGCCGGGCGTCGACCCACGGGGACGCGTCGTCGAGTCGCCGGCCGGCGATGGCAGCCATGCGCTGGGCCAGGCGCCGTACGACGTCCTCGTCCTCGAACCGCACGTCGACCGCCTCCAGCCCGTCGCCGACGTCGGCGAAGACCTGACGCGCGCCGTTGACGAGCACGTCGGTGACGCCCGGACGTGCCAGCACCGCGTCGAGCGGACCCGCCCCGAGCATCTCGCTGCGCAGACGATCGACCAGCGCCAGCACGTCACTGCTGCCGACCACCTGGTGCTCGGCACGCAGCGCGCCCGCGACGGTGGTCGCCGTCGGTGCGGCGGCATCCATGACCAGGCGGTGCCGCACCCGTTCGACCAGGGCGGGGATCACGTCGAGCCGTTCGCTTCGAGACCCAGCAGGTCGAGCACGTCGCGGGCCGCCCGCCGCAACGAACGAGAACGCAGCGGGCCGTGGCCGTGGTCGACGGCTCGACGCAGGCCCGAGCGCGGCCGGATGCGGGCGACCACGGGGATGCCGACCGCGGCCTCGACCGCCGCCGACCCGAGCCCGCCTCGTCGGGTGACCGTGACGGCGACCACCGCCGGGCAGGCGTCGCTCACGCGCGGCGCGACCCGCCGAGCCGCTCCGACCCCGGTGAGGTCCTCACCGATCACGACGACGGTCAGGACCGAGCCGGCGAGCAACGAGCGCGACCATCCCTCGACGCGATCGGTGCGCGGCGCATCGGCCACGACCAGGTCGAACGCCCGTCCGGCGGCCGACCAGACCGCACCGGCCGCGGCCGGCACCGACACGTCGGTGGCGCCGGCCGGCCACGACACCGTCGCCAGCCCGTCGTGGCGAGGGAGCACGTCGGAGAGCGACTCGCCCGACACCCGGCCGTCCACAGCAGCGAGGTCGGCCCACCGCAGGCCCTGGGCACGTTCGCTACCGAGCAGCAGCTCGACTCCGGCGCCGCCGGGGTCGGCATCGAGCAGCACCGCCGCCAGTCCTCGGCGCGCGCCCACCAGACCCAGGGCCGCCGCGAAGGTGCTGGCGCCGACGCCGCCGCTCCCGCCGACGACCGACACGGTGCAGCCCTCGACCCGGCCGTCGAGGGCGAGGCCCACGGCTGTCAGCGCTGCCGCGTCGTCGCCCGGGTCGACCACGTCGCAGGCTCCCAGGGCGACAGCGAACCGCCACACCGCCTCAGCCTCGCGAGCCACGACGACCACGTGATCTCGACGCGGGGCCGCCAGCGCAGCGACCTCCTCGACCAGGTCCTGTCCGATCAGCACCACGGTGGCCTCGCGCCACTCCCGCCGCAACCCGTCGGCGGTGTCGACCGCCACTGGGGACGCGCCGGTTGCGGCACACCAGCGCAGTGCGACGTCGAGCAGCCGGTGGTCGGCGGTCGCGATGACAGCGGTGTTCCCCATGCACCGATCGTGCGCACTGCGGCACGGACCGTCGACCGTCCGCCGCGACCCTGTGGACGGTCCGGCGCGACGATGCTGCCTGTGGAAGCCCGGCCGCCGAGCACAGCGCCTATCCTGATCAGGTGACTTCACCGGGCGCGGGCACGAGATCGGCGGCGTTCTTCGATCTGGACAAGACGATCATCGCGCGCTCGAGCACGCTCGCGTTCAGCAGGTCGTTCTTCCATGGTGGCCTGCTGACCCGGCGGGCGGTCCTGCGCAGCACGTACGCCAACTTCATGTTCGCGATCAGCGGCGCCGACCACGACCAGCTCGAGAAGATGCGGGCCTACCTCACCCAGATGATCGCCGGTTGGGACGTCGAGATCGTCCGCCAGGTCGTCTCCGAGACGCTGCACACGATCATCGATCCCCTGGTGTTCGACGAGGCCGTGCACCTGATCGCCCAGCACCAGGCGGCCGGGCGTGACGTCGTGATCGTGTCGGCGTCAGGATCGGAGGTCGTCGAGCCGATCGGCGCGATGCTCGGTGTCGACCACGTCATCGCCACGACGCTGGTCGAGGACGAGGGCAGGTACACCGGCGAGGTCGGCTTCTACGCCTACGGGCCGCACAAGGCGGCCGCGATGCGTCGCCTCGCGGCCGAGCGCGGCTACGACCTGTCGGCCAGCTACGCCTACTCCGACTCCGAGACCGACGCGCCGATGCTCGAGGCGGTCGGCCACCCGTTCGCCGTCAATCCGGACAAGACGTTGCGCGTGCTCGCGAACCAGAACGACTGGCCGATCCTGGTGTTCGACCGGCCGGTGGCCCTGCGCAGCCGGCTCGGGCTGGACACCACGGCCGGCAAGGCCACGGCAGCAGCCGTGGTGGCCGGTGCCGTCGGAGCCGTGACGGCCACCGTCCTGACCCGCCGGCGGCGAGCGTTCGCGCGCTTGTGAATCGAAGCGCACAACATTACGACCGAGTAGGTCTGTACGTGATGTCCGCGTCGGCGTAGACATGACCCAAGAACTCCACAGCGGCACAGCACTTCGGTACCCACGCGGCGATCACCCGCCTGACTGGGACAGTCGCTCGACCGGACTCCAGATGGTGCGCCATCGGGGCCACGACGACTCAGATTAAGCACGCCTGGTAGCCGAGCAGATGCTGGCCAGGCGGCGCCGGTCTCAGGACTGGCGCCGCCGCTTTGGAGGGACCGCCACCGGCGACGCCGATGCGCCGCGGGTGAACGCCTCCGCCGAGTACAGCAACCACCGGTGCACGCCAGTCGGTGCTCCGCTGCCGTAGGCCTCCATGGCCGAGCGGTACGCCTGCATGTCAGCGACGTGACCGGCCTCGGGCACGGTGACCGAGGCCGGATCGACCCCTCGTCCCACCAGCACCAGCCGTTCGGCGGCTCGCGCCACCACGCCGTTGTGCGACGTGAACGCGGCGGCTGACGCGATCTCGGCGTGAACGAGTGCTGCGACGACCAGTGCTGGAGCCTCGGTGGTGCGACTCACCAGCGCGGCGAGCGCGGTCAGTCTGGCGGTGCCCGCGGGATCGACCGGGCGACCCAGGTCGGCGTCGTCGATGCTTCCTGCCGCAGCCAGGGCGTGCAGCCGCGCGATGGCCTGCACGGGCGAGGACTTCCAGGTGGGCAGCACGCCGAGCAGCTCGGTCGACAGGCGCACGGCGGCGCGAGCCGTGGGATCGCCCGAACCGGCAGCCAGCTCGTCGACCGTGACCTCGCTGCCCTCGATGGTCGAGGTCGCCCAGGCGCCGAGCAACAGCGATCGCGCGGTGTCCTCGGGCGTGGTCTGCCGCAGACCACGGTCGCGCAGCAGCGCATCGAGCCCGTCGCGGGTGGCTGCGAAGGCCGACGGAACGCCTTCGAGACGTGCGGCATCGGCGAAGGCATCGGACACGCGCCAAGCGTACCCATCGACCGACACGTGGGCGGGTAGCCTTCGAAAGGTGAGCAATTCCGCCGACGAACGCACCGCCAAGTGGCTGGTCGGCGACCGGCTGTCCTGCGTGCTGCACCTCGGCGACGGGGCCCTCGCCTACCAGCTGGCCGAGCAGGGACACGAGGTCGTGATCGCCGGCGACGACGTCACCTCACGCCGCCACCCCGACATCCAGTACGTCCGCAGCCAGGGTGAAAGGCTGCCGTTCCTGTCCCGGTCGTTCGACTGCGTCATCGTGCCCGAGGTCCGCGACGCCCCGCTCGCGCTCGCGGACTACGCGCGCGTGCTGCGGTCCGACGGCCTGCTGTCGACCGTCTCGCGTCGCCACGACGGCTCGATCCCCTGGCTGCGCAAGCTGCGCGAGATCATCGGAGCACGCACCGAGCCCGCCGCGCCCACCGACACCTTCTCCGCATCAGGGCTGTTCCACGCGCCAGAGACCATCGAGTCCGGCACCTGGGAGCGTCTCGACCTCGCGTCCCTCATGCGGTTCGCAGCAGAGAACCGGCACCCCTCGGTGCCGGAGTCGGCCCTGTCGAAGGTCCGCGACCTGTTCGAACGCTATGGCGCGCAGACCGGGTCCCTGCAGCTGCGCACCGAGTCGGTGTGCCTGCGCGCTCGCGTGGACAAGTCGAACATGGCCCAGGTCGAAGAGACCTCGGAGATCATGCTGCTCGACTTCCGGTAGGCCATGACCGACCTCGCGCTGACCGCGCTCGCCGCGCTCGGACTGATCGCCGCGGCACTGTTCGCCCGCTGGTGGTTCCTGACCAGACACCGATCGCTCGGCTCGGCCTCGGACCGCGCGACCTACGCCACGCTGCACACCGCCTCGTTGGCGGCCCCGGCCCTGCAGGACGGGCTCGACGCCGCCAGCGCCGCATCCGCGCTGCCACACGTCCGCGCGCTGCTCGGTGGCCCGACGGTCGGCATCACCGACACGGCCGGACCGCTGGCGTGGGACGGCTCGGACCGTGCCGACGCCGACGACCTGATCCGGCACGCGATCGACACCGGCACCACCCAGGCGTCCGCGCGTTCGGTCGTCGCTCCGCTGTCCGTCGACGGCCGGGTGGTCGGCAGCGTCGTCGTGCACAGCGAGGAGGCGTCGGCCGGGCTGGTCCGAGCCACCACCGAGGTGGCCCGGTGGATGTCCAGCCAGCTCGAGCTGGCCGAGCTGGCCATCAGCCGCACCGCCCTGATGGAGGCCGAGCTTCGCGCGCTCAGGGCGCAGATCTCGCCGCACTTCATCTACAACTCGTTGGCCGCCATCGCCTCGTTCGTGCGCACCGACCCCGAGCGTGCCCGCGAGCTGCTGCTGGAGTTCGCGGACTTCACCCGGTACTCGTTCCGCCAGCACGGGGAGTTCACGACGCTCGCCGAGGAGCTGCGGTCGATCGAGCGCTACCTCGTGCTGGAACGGGCCCGTTTCGGCGATCGGCTGCGCGTGGTCACCACGGTCGCGCCGGAAGTGCTGAGCGTCCGGCTGCCGTTCCTGTCGGTGCAGCCCTTGGTCGAGAACGCCGTGCGGCACGGCCTGGAACCGAAGTCCGGTGACGGCACCGTCACGATCGTGGCGCGCGATGACGGCGCCGAGTGCTTGATCACGATCGAGGACGACGGGGTGGGTGTCGATCCGGAGGTCGTGCGGCGCGCCCTGGCCGGACGCACCACGAGCGCCTCGGTCGGCCTGGCCAACGTCGACGAGCGTCTGAGGACGGTCTACGGCGACCACCACGGGATCGTGGTCGAGACCGCTCCGGGGCACGGCACCAAGGTGTCGGTCCGGGTGCCGAAGTTCGCTCCGTCGGTCGATCCGTGATCCGGCCTAGACTTGTCCGGTGAAGTTTCTCAACGATCTGCGTCCGACGCTCGACCTGACCTACAGCGATGTCTTCATGGTCCCGTCGAGATCGTCGGTGACCAGCCGCTTCGACGTCGACCTCCGCACCCCGGACGGCATCGGCACGACGCTGCCGCTCGTGGTCGCGAACATGACGGCCATCTCGGGCAAGCGCATGGCCGAGACCATCGCGCGTCGCGGTGGCATCGCGATCATCCCCCAGGACATCCCGCTGGACATCGTTCGCGCGACCGTCGAGAGCGTGAAGGCAGCCCACCCCGTCTACGACACGCCCGTCACGGTCGACCTGACGACCACGATCGGTGCGGCGATGAGCCTCCTGCCGAAGCGTGCGCACGGCGGGGTCGTGGTGATGGACGGCGATGCCCCCGTCGGCATCGTGACCGAGGGCGACGGTGCCGAGATCGATCGCTTCGCCCAGGTCCGTGAGGTCATGGCGACCGAGCTGCTGACCTTCCAGACCGGCGTCGACGCACGGCACGGATTCGACGAGATGAGCGCCCGGCACGTGCACCTCGCCCCCGTGCTCGACGGCGATCGACTGGTCGGGGTGCTCACCCGCACCGGAGCGCTGCGCTCGACCATCTACACGCCGGCCACCGATCCGCAGGGGCGCCTCGTCGTCGGTGCCGCCGTCGGCATCAACGGAGACGTCCGGGGCAAGGCCGAGGAGCTGCTGGACATGGGTGCCGACGTGCTGGTCGTCGACACCGCCCACGGCCACCAGGACAAGATGCTCGAAGCGCTGCCGGTCGTCGTCGCTGCACGTGACGCTCACGAAGCGGCCACCGGACGGCGCATCCCGATCGCGGCCGGGAACGTGGTGTCGGCCGACGGCGTGCGAGATCTCGTCGCGGCGGGAGCCGACATCCTCAAGATCGGCGTCGGCCCGGGCGCCATGTGCACGACCCGCATGATGACCGGCGTCGGGCGCCCCCAGTTCTCCGCCGTCCTCGAGTGCGCCGCGGCGGCTCACGAGCTCGGGGCGCACGTCTGGGCCGACGGCGGTGTCCG
>JBBSRN010000019.1:0-16689 GCA_038242985.1 Propionibacteriales bacterium
AGCTCGTCGGCGAATGCCCGCAGATCGGTCGCGACCGCCTCGGCAGGAGGCTAGGACACCACGACGATCAGCTCGGTCTCCGGATCGGCGTCGAGCCGGGTCCGGGCCTGCGTGGACGCGCTGGCTCCCACCTCGGCACTCAGGTCACGCCCGCCGACGCCGAGCGCTGCGCTCACGCCGACGCCGGCGTGGTCCAGCAGGCACATCAGCTGCTGGCATCCCGTGCCCGACGCCGCGACCAGTCCGACCGTGCCGGGGCGAACCGAGTTCGCGAACCCGAGGCCGACTCCCCCGACCACCGCAGTGCCGCAGTCCGGTCCCATCACCAGCAGTCCGCGGGTCCGGGCGATCTCCTTGAGCGCGACCTCCTGCTCGACCGGGACGTTGTCGCTGAAGATCATCACGTCCTGCCCGCGATCGAGCGCGTCCATGGCCTCGACCACCGCGTGGGCACCGGGGACGGAGATCACCGAGAGCGAGATGTCGTGCCGCGCGATCGCCGATGCCGTCGTGCGCGGCGTGACCTGGTCGCCGTCGCTGGTGCCCTCGTCGCGCCGTGACGTCGCCGCGAGTGCCGCCTCCACCGCCTGCAGCGCAGCGGCGCGCAGATCGGCGCTGTCGAGCCGGAGCGCGACGATCATGTCGTTCGAGGTGACCTCGGGGATGTCGAATCCCATCTCCGCGAGAAATCCCAGGTTCAACGGCGTCGCCATCGCCACCTGCGCGGCTTGGACCCCGGCGGCGGCTGCAACGTCCTTGCTCACCTGCAGCAGGGCGACCGAGTCGGCGTACGCGCCGCTGCGAATCTCGACATGGTCGACACTCGTCGTGTTCGTGGAGTTGGTCATCTTCATCGGTTCCTTGCCGTCGGAGGAGTCTGCTTGAGGTGGTCGAGAGCGATGAGGCAGCCCAGCAACATGCCGGTGCCAGAGGTGTGGCCGATGGAGAGGACACGCTCGACGGAGGTGTCCAGCCGGCCTGGAGCGTCCTCCCCGCGGTGCCCGCGCAGGTGCATCAACAGGCGGCGGAACTCCGGGAGCACGTCGCCCGCGCACGCCCGGTCCAGCAGGGTCGCCGACAACAGGGTCGTGGCGCGCTCGGCCGTCGCGGTCACCTCGAGCGCCACGGAGCATGGGCCGGGCCGGGCCGCTCCGGTGACGGCGAGCCAGCCCGACAGGACGTCGTCGCCGACCGGGGTGAGTCCGCTCCCTCGACCCAGCAGCAGGGCCACCGCGGCCGGGTCGCCGCCCTGGAGCAGGGCCAACGACGTGGACGACAGCTCTGTGCGAACCGCCGCCTCTCGTCCGGCGAGCACCGATCGCAGCAGATCGGCCATGGCACCGGCTGCACTGGCGTCCAGGGACGGCGCCGCGGCATCGACGGTGCGACCGATGCGGATGCTGGTCGATCCGATCTCCAGCGTCCCGCCACCGATGCTCACCTCGGCACCGGGGGGCGGCACCTCGTCGCCCGCGAGCAGTGCCGAGAGGTCGGGGCCTGTCGTGCGCATCCCGCAGGGCACGAACGTGCTGCGCGCGGACAGCAGGCCCACGCACCGGCGAGCGGTTCCATCGGTGACCGCGACGTAGACGGCGTGCGAGCCGCTGTGCAGGATCCTGGCCCGCCGCTGGGGGGCGTCGACCTGCTGGCGCACCCACAGCGGTGCGGCAGCTGCCACATCGGTGCGAGCGGGCATCGTGGGTGTCCGTTTCAGGGCGAGAGTCCGAGGGTTGTCCAGGGTGTCCTTGGACACTAACCCGCACTGCTACGCTCTGCCGATGTCAAGTAGTGCTAACGATTTTGACGCCAGGGCACCAGATCTTACAGACGCCGGTCATCGAGTGACGCTGCGCCAGATCCTGCAGATCCCGTGCCTGTCCGGAACCACCGTCGTCGCCGGCGCGTCCGGGCTCGACGCCAGGGTGTCGCGGATCAACGTCATGGAGGTGCCCGACGTCGCGGACTGGGTCAAGCCCGACGAGCTGCTCGTCACGACGGGGTATCCCCTGTCGTCCTCGACGAGCAGCTCCACCGAGCAGCACGCCGCGCTCCTGGACCTCGTCCGCGACCTGTCCCGGCGTCACGTCGCCGCGCTCGGGATCAAGATCGGCCGGTACCTGCAGGACATCCCCGCCGACGTACGCGACCTGGCCGACGATCTCGGACTTCCACTGCTCGGGCTGCCGCCACAACTGGCGTTCGACGACCTGATGCAGCAGGCGCACCATCGTCTCTACGACGCGCAGGCTGCCGTCCTGGAGCGGATCGACGCGTTGCACGAGGCATTGGCGCGACTGGTGCTCGAGGGCGGAGACCTCGACCAGATCGCCGCTGAGGTCGCCCGGGTGCTGTCCGTGGGTGTCCTCCTCACCACCACCGATGGCCGCGTCCAGGCTGAGGCCGTGACTCCGCAGATGCGAGCCGAGCTCGAGGCTGCCGATCTGTTCTCGCCCGACGGTCGCCTCCGGGTGGAGCGGGTCGACACGCAGAGCACGTCGGTCGGTGCCGGTCAGATCCTGCTGCGCCCCGTGGTGGCCGGTGGCAACAACCTGGCCCGACTGGTGTGCTTCAGCCCCGACGCCGTCATCACCTCCGACGACGTCCATGCCCTCGAACGCGCGGCGACGGTGGCAGCCCTGCTGATCACCCGCCAGCAGGCGGTCGGAGTCGTGGAGAGCAAGTACCGCGGTGACTTCCTGCGCGACGTGTTCAGCGGCCGGGCCGGCGACAACGAGTACGTGCTCGAACACGCAGCCGGGCTGGACTGGAGCTTCCGGCTCCCCGCCGTCGTCGTCTGCGCGGAGATCGACGATCCGGAGCCCCAGGACGGGGCGGCGAACGGAGTGGTCAAGCGCGAGTGGCAGCGGCGGTTCTTCGCCGCCTGGCGACAGGTCCTTCATTCCTATGACAAGACGGTGCCCACCGCGGACTTCTCCGCGGAGGTGGTGACCTTGCTGCCGGTCCCCGAGAGCGCCGACGACGCCGACGCGGACGCCCGGTCACCGGTGGCCGGGCGCCGCACCTTGACCGGTCTGATCACGTCCGTCGCCGGCGACCGGGGCGGCGGCCGTCGTCCCTTCACGGTGGGCGTCAGCCGCGTCGTGCGCAGCCTGGACGACCTGCCGGCCGCCTACGGTCAGTCCCGCCGCGCGGTGGAGGTCGGTCGCCGCGTGAACGGCGGCGGCAGCACCACCCACTTCGACGACCTCGGCATCCACCGGCTGATGGGTCTGGTGCCCGATCCGCACGAGCTGACCGTCTTCGCGCGCGACGTGCTGGGCGAGCTCGCCGACGACAACCCCGACGCGCTCGAGCTGCGCACCACCCTGCGGGTCCTGCTGGACTGCAACCTCAACGTGGCGGAAGCCTCGAGGATCCAGTTCTTCCACTACAACACGATGCGCTACCGCATCAACAAGCTCGAACGGCTGCTCGGCAGCTTCACGACCGACTCGAACCTGCGCCTGAACATCGCCGTCGCGCTGGAAGTCGGCGACCTGCGCAGATGAGTGCGACGGCACTGATCCGCTCGTACAATTCTTGCCAGTAACCACTGAATTCCCTTGGCAGAAGTATCCGACGAGATGTGGGCCACGACACATTACAGTCGGCGCAACGGGGCAACACGATCAGAAGGAAATGACATGTCGATGTTCAGCTGGACAGTGGTGCACGACGGCAAGACGCCGCCACCGGGCGAAGCGGTCGGACCGCACGAACGCATGAGCTGGGGGCGCACCGCCGGAATCGGCGCGCAGCACGTCGTCGCCATGTTCGGCGCGACCTTCGTCTTCCCGATCGTCATGGGCCTGGATCCGAACCTGGCGATCCTGTTCTCGGGCCTCTGCACGATCCTGTTCCTGCTGATCGTCAAGAACAACGTCCCCAGCTACCTGGGCACGAGTGCTGCGTTCGTCGCCAGCGTCGGCGCCATCCGCGCGCAGGGCGGCGACTCCGCCGATGTCACCGGCGCGATCCTGGTGGCCGGCCTGGTGCTCGCCGTCGTCGGCGTCATGGTCCACTTCGCCGGACCCGGCATGCTCAAGAAGGTGCTGCCGCCGGCCGTGACCGGCGCAGTCGTCATGCTGATCGGCTTCAACCTGGCACCGGTGGTGGCCAACATCTACTGGCCGCAGGATCAGTGGATCGCGCTGCTCACCACGACCTTCCTCGTGCTGGTCGCGGTCGTCGCACGTGGTTTCTGGTCGCGCATCGCGGTCGCTCTCGCCCTGGTCTTCGGATACGCGATCTCCTGGCTCGCCGACTCCGTCTTCGGTCAGATCACCTCGGTCACCCCGGTCAGCAACGGCGAGGCCATCCCGCACGACCGCATCAGCCTCGCCGGCCTCGGCGACGCCGCCTGGTTCGGTCTGCCCAGCGGCAAGCTGGCCGACGGCGTCTCCGCCGTTCACGGCCCGAGCTTCTCGCTGACCTTCATCCTGCTGGTCCTGCCCGGCGTCATCGCCCTGATCGCGGAGAACACCGGCCACGTGCGCGCTGTCGCCGACATGACCGGTGACGACCTCGACCCCTACATGGGACGCGCCCTCGGTGCTGACGGCCTGGCCACGGCCTTCGCCAGCTTGTTCGGTGCTGCGCCGACCACGACGTACGCCGAGAACATCGGTGTCATGTCGGCCACCCGGATCTATTCGACGGCCGCCTACTACTTCGCTGCGGCCTTCGCCATCGTGCTCGGGCTGTGCCCCAAGTTCGGCGTCATCATCGCGGCCATCCCCGGCGGCGTCCTCGGCGGCATCACCGTGGTCCTCTACGGCATGATCGGCCTCATCGGGGCCAAGATCTGGGTCGACAACCGCGTCGACTTCGGCAACCCGGTCAACATGGTCCCGCTGGCAGCCGGCCTCATCGCCGGCATCGGCAACGTGACCCTGCAGATCACCGACGACTTCCAGCTCAGTGGCATCGCGTTCGGCACGATCCTCGTGGTCGTCCTCTACCACCTGGTCAAGTTCCGCAAGGACGATCTCTCCACCGGGCCGACCATCTCGAGGAATCTTTCGTGAAACCTGCCCCCTTTGAATTCCGGCGTCCTTCGTCGCTCGACGAGGCCCTGGCTGCGTACGCGGCCGAGCCCGAGGCGAAGATCCTTGCCGGCGGACAGAGCTTGATCCCGTTGCTGTCGATGCGTCTCATGACCGTGTCAGAGCTCATCGACATCAACGGGATCGAGGAGTTGTCGCACATCAGCACCGACGACAGCGGCGTCAGGTTCGGCGCCACCGTCCGTCACGGCGAGCTGTACGCCCACGCCGAGGCGCAGCGCATCCAGCCGCTGCTGCACCAGGCCCTCGGCTTCGTCGCACACCCCACCATCCGCAACCGCGGCACCACGTTGGGCTCCATCGTCCACGCAGATGCCTCGGCGGAGATTCCCGTGGTGCTGGCGCTCCTCGGCGGATCGGTCACGGTGGCCTCGACCAGCGGGACCCGCACGATCGCGGCCGACGACCTGTTCGTCGGACCGATGGAATCAGCCCTCGAGCACGGCGAGATCGCGACCGAGGCCTTCTTCCCGGCACTCGCACCCGATGAGGGCGTGGGCTACGACGAGGTGGCGCGGCGCCACGGCGACTACGCGCTGTGCGGTGTCGCGGTGGTGCTGCAGGCGGACACGGCCGGCGCCGTCACGAGCGTGCGTGCGGGCTACCTGTCGGTGTGCGAGATGCCCACGGTCGTCGACCTGACCGATGCATTCGTCGGCGGTGAGATCACCGAGGCTGCCCTGGCAGACGCCGGCGAGCTCGCGCTCGCCTCGCTCGAACCGGACACCGACGTCCACGCCAGCGCCCAGTACCGAGCCCAGCTGGTCCGCACGCTCACCGCCCGCGTCATCACCCAGGCGCACCAGGACTGCATCGCTCGTCAGGAGAACAGGACATCACCGTGACCACCAGCGAAACCTCCGTCGAACCGACCCATCACGTGCGCCTGCGCATCAACGGCGTGACGCACGACATCGACGTGCCACCGCGCCGGCTGCTCAGTGACGCCCTGCGTCACGACATCGGGCTCACCGGAACCCACGTCGGGTGCGAGCACGGCGTGTGCGGCTCCTGCACGATCCTGGTCGACGGCCAACCGATGCGCGCCTGCCTGATGTTCGCGGTCTCGGCAGCGGACTACGAGCTCACGACCGTCGAAGGACTCACCCGCCCCGACGGCAGCCTCGGCTCGGTCCAGCAGGCCTTCAAGGAGTGCCACGGCCTGCAGTGCGGCTTCTGCACCCCGGGCTTCCTGACGACCATCACCGCCGGCCTGCGGGAGAATCCCGATCCGACGCTGGACGACGCACGCGAGATGATCGCCGGCAACCTGTGCCGCTGCACCGGCTACCAGAACATCGTCTCCTCGGTGATCCGCGCGGCGGAGATCGATCGCGGCGAGGGCGGCAGGACGGACACGACGCCAGCCACCGCATCGGACGTGGACAGCTCCGCGGACGTCGAGGAGGCGCTCGGCGCCGTCGGCGCTTCCGCGGCCGCCACCGAGGCAGTCGAGCAGGACACGTCGATCGAGGGTGGCCACGCATGACCACCAAGATGTTCGGCGAACGCGTGGCCCGCGTCGAGGACGACCGCTTCCTGCGTGGCCTGGGCCGCTACTCCGACGATCTGTTGACCGGCACGCTGGAGGCTGCGGTGCTCCGCAGCCCCCATGCCCACGCCCGCATCCTGGACATCGATGTGGAGGCCGTGCTGGACATCGCCGGCGTGCACGCCGTGCTGACCTACGACGACCTCACCGGCCCGATGGCCGATCCGCTTCCGCTGCTCATCCCCCACCCCGACCTCAAGCACGGGCGCACGCAGTACGCGCTGGCCAAGGACGAGGTCAACCACGTGGGCGAGGCGATCGCCTTCGTGGTCGCCGACAACCGGTACATCGCCGAGGACGCGATCGAACGGATCCAGGTCCGCTACGAGTCCCTCGCGCCCGTCGTCGGCATCGAGAAGGCCCGCGCGGCCGAGCACCTGGTGCACGAGGACGTGCCGGGCAACATCGCCGCCCACGTCGAGCAGTCCTTCGGAAACGCCGCCAAGGCCATCGCGGAGTCCCCGCACACGTTGAGCCTGGACCTGGTCGTCGAGCGCAGCGCCTCGATGCCGATGGAGGGTCGCGGCACCGTCGCCCGGTGGGATCCGGACTCCAACCGTCTCCAGGTCTGGAGCTCGACCCAGACCTCCTCGGGCGTGCGCGCCGCGATCGCGCACAAGCTCGAGCTGGATCTCGTGCAGGTCGACGTCATCACCCCCGACGTCGGCGGCGGATTCGGCGCCAAGATCATGCACCCCTGGCCCGAGGAGCTGCTCGTGCCGCTGGCCGCGCGCCTGCTCGGCCGGCCGGTCAAGTTCATCGAGGACCGCCGCGAGCACTTCATCTCCGCGGCCCACGAGCGCGCGCAGGTCCAGCACGTCGAGGTCGGCTTCGACGACGACGGCCTGATGACCGGCCTCGCGGTCGAGTTCTGGCACGACAACGGCGCATACACGCCGTACGGGCTGATCGTCCCCATCATCACCTCGACCCAGCTGCTCGGGCCGTACAAGCCGCCGAACTACTCGGTGACCTTCGAGAGCCTCTACACCAACACCGTGATCGTCACGCCGTACCGCGGCGCGGGTCGACCGCAGGGCGTCTACGCGATGGAACGCACGATGGACGCCATCGCTGCCCATCTCGGCAAGGACCGCATCGAGGTGCGCGAGACCAACTTCATCCAGCCCGAGGACTTTCCGTACGCCCAGGGCGGGCTGCTGTTCCAGGACGGCCGACCGCTGATCTATGACTCCGGGGACTACCCCGCGCTCATGGCGAAGGCGCGCAAGCTGATCGACTGGGACGACTTCGAGAAGACCCGGGCGGACGCCCGGGCCGAAGGGCGCCAGGTCGGCATCGGCATCGCCTGCTACGTCGAAGGCACCGGCGTCGGTCCCTACGAGGGCGGCCACGTGCACATCGAGACCAGCGGCAAGGTCAAGGTCTCGACCGGGTTGACGACCCAGGGCCAGGGCCACGCCACGGCGTTCGCGCAGATCGTCTCCGACGAGCTGGACGTGCCGATGTCCGACATCGAGGTCGTCACCGGGGACACCCGCCGCTCGCCCTACTCCGTGGGCACGTTCGCCTCCCGATCGGCCGTCATGGGGGGTTCGGCGATAGCGCTGGCCACCCGCAAGGTGCGGGACAAGGCCCTGCACCTCGCTGCCGACGCCCTCGAGGCCAACGTCGAGGACCTGGAGATTACCGACGGCATCGTCAGCGTCAAGGGCGCACCGGGCAGCAGCATCTCGCTCGGGACCATCGCTGTGCTGTCCAATCCCCTCCGCTACGCGTTCGACGAGGCCTCCAAGGCAGCCACCCAGTTCGTCGTGGGCGATCCCGGCAAGGCCCCGATCGCCGATGGCGAGGAGCCCGGCCTGGAGGGCAAGGACTTCTACTCCCCACCGCGGTGCACGTTCGCGAGCGGCATCCACGCCGTGATCGTGGAGACCGATCCGCAGACCGCCGAGATCAAGATCCTGCGCTACGCGGTCGTGCACGACTGCGGAACGTTGATCAACCCGCAGATCGTCGACGGCCAGATCCACGGCGGTGTCGCGCAGGGCGTCGGCGGCGCGCTGTACGAGAAGATGGCCTACGACGAGCACGGCCAGCTGCTCAACGCCTCCTTCATGGACTTCCTGATGCCCTACGTCTCCGAGGTCCCCGAGGGCATCGAGCTGGACCACCAGGAGACGCCGTCCCCGCTCAACCCGCTGGGCCTCAAGGGCGCCGGCGAGGCCGGCGTGATCCCCGGATCAGCCGTCATCGCCTCGGCGATCGAGGATGCCGAGGGCTTCTCGATCACCACCATGCCCATTTCCCCGTCGGAGCTGTACGACCTGCGGCTCCACCACGCCAACAAAGGAATCACATCGTGAAGATCGCCGGCGAAGCCCTTCTCAACGCCCCAGTCGATCGAGTCTGGGACGCCATCCTCGATCCTGCAGTCCTCGTCCGGACGATTCCGGGATGTGAACGCCTCGAGTCGACCGGCGAGAACTCCTACGCGATGACCGTCACTGCCGGCGTCGCATCGATCAAGGGCACCTACGCGGGAACCGTCGATCTCAGCGATCTGAAGAAGAACGAGTCCTTGCTGATGCACGCCGACGGCGCCGGTGCGCCCGGCACGATCGGCGTGGACGTCCGCGTCGGATTCGCCGATCTTGGCGACGGCACGACCAAGCTGACGTACGACGCCGTCGCCGTGGTCGGCGGCATGGTCGGTGGAGTCGGGCAGCGCATGCTGACCTCGGTCAGCAAGCGCATGGCCGGAGCCTTCTTCAAATCCATCAACGACGTGCTGGGCGGCGTCGAGGCGCCGGTCGTGGCCACTGCGGTCGCCACCGGCGAGCCCACCTCGTCCACCGGTGCCGCCGCCGCGCCCAGCACCGGGCAGAGCTTCTCCGCATCCACCACCCCCTCGGCGGTGTCGTCGTCCGACGACTTCGTCAAGGGTGCAGTCGTCGGTGCCGCCCTCGTCCTCGCCGGTGTCGTCGCCGGCGCCCTCGCCAGCCGTCATCGCAGCTGAGAGGGCGATCATGACGATCGACTGCTACACCTCTGCGCGCACGATGCTCGCAGCGTTGAAGGACAAGCAGATCTCGGCTCGCGAGCTGATGGAGCTCCACCTGGAGCAGACCGCCCGGACCAATCCGGCGATCAACGCCATCGTCAGTCTCGATGAGGACCGGGCCCGCGCGGGCGCCCTGGCCGCGGACGAGAGCCTGGCTCGCGGCGAGGACCTGGGTGCGCTGCACGGCCTGCCGTTCGCGTTCAAGGACACCCACCAGGTGGGTGGTTGGCGTTCCACGTCGGGCTCGCCGTTGCGCGAGAACCACGTGCCCGACGCCGACGAGCTGAGCGTGAGTCGCATCCGCGGAGCCGGTGCCGTCACGATCGGCAAGACGAACGTGCCGGAGTGGGCAGCCGGTTCGCACACCTTCAACCCGATCTTCGGGACCACGGTCAATCCGTACGACCAGACGCGTTCGGCCGGTGGTTCAAGTGGCGGCGCCGCGGCGGCGCTGGCCAGCGGGATGGTTCCGCTGGCCGACGGCAGCGACATGGGCGGATCCCTGCGCAATCCTGCCTCGTTCTGCAACGTCGTGGGCCTGCGCCCGAGCCTGGGACGGGTCCCCCAGTGGCCGGTCGCCAACGGCTGGGAGTCCAACTCCGTCCAGGGGCCGATGGCCCGCAGCGTCGGCGACCTGGCGCTGCTGCTGTCGGTCATGGCCGGCCCGTCCCCGCTGACCCCGTGGGCCCGGGACACACCCGGTTCGGTCTTCGCCGAGCCGCTGGCTGCCGACGCACAGTCGTTGGAGGCACAGTCGTTGGAGGCACAGTCGTTGGCGGCGCTGGCGGGCCTGCGCGTGGCCCTGTCGCACGACCTGGACGGGGCCTTCGAGGTCGAGCACAGCGTCACCGCCGTGCTCGAGGCACAACGTGGTGTCCTGGCCGACGCGGGCGCCACCGTGACCGACGCCTCCCCCGATCTCCACGAGGCAGAGAGCGCCTTCCGCACGCTGCGGGCCTGGGGCTTCCAGTCGACTTTCGGCGCGACGCTGGCCGATGATCCGGCGGCGTTCAAGGATTCACTGGCCGACAACATCAGGGCCGGAGAGTCACTGTCCGGTGCCGACATCGCCCGTGCCTATGCCGATCGAACGACCCTCGGCGAGCGCATGCGGGTCTTCTTCACCGATCACGACGTCCTGGTCATGCCGGTCAGCCAGGTGCCGCCGTTCAGCGCGGACGAGGAGTACCCGCTGGCCATCAACGGCCGGGTGCAGGAGACCTACCTGGACTGGATGCGGTCGGCGTACTTCATCACCGCCACCGGTTGTCCGTCGATCTCCGTCCCGGCCGGCTTCACGCCCGAGGGATGGCCCGTCGGCATCCAGATCGTCGCTGCCCCGAACCAGGATCGTCGGTTGCTGGAGATCGCCGCCGCCTTCGAGCACGTCAACCCGGCAGGAACCCGACGACCGTCGCTGTGACCGCTCGTGGTTCCCGAGGCCACCGCCGGCGTGGAGCTCGAAGGGCCGGGAATCAGGTGACCGGCGGCTCGTCGCGACCGGCGGCCTCTGCGGCGTCGGCCTCCTCCTTGGTCCCGAACACCGCATCGACAGCATGTTCTGGCGGCGAGTAGACGGTGTAGAGCACGAGCGGTTCGTCTCCGGTGTTGCGGAAGTTGTGCTGGGTGCCGGCGGGCACCGCGCACTGGTCTCCGGCCTCGATCGCGTGGGTGTGGCCTGCCAGGTCGGCCACCCCGGTGCCTGAGATGAAGGTCAGTATCTGGTCGGTGTCCTCGTGCACCTCATCGCCGATGTCGCCGTCGACGGGGATCGTCATGGCGACGATCTGTGAGTGCTGTCCGGTCCACAGCACCCGCCTGAAGTCCGGATTGTTCCTGGCGACGTCGGCGATCGTGAAGTGTCGAACATTGCCGGTGACGGTGAACTGGTCTTCGTTGCTCATGATGGTTTCCTCTGTTCGACGTTTGATGATCGTGCGGTGGTTGGTTCAGACGTGCTGGTAGGTGGCCTCGGTCGGCGCTGGAGTCGGATCTGCGGCCGGCGGCCGGCTGAACCGCCGGCGTTGCAGCAGGCGCATCGCGTTGACGATGACGACCAGGACGGAGATCTCGTGGACGAGCATGCCGATCGCCATCGTGACTCCCCCGAGCAGCACTCCCAGCAGCAGGAATGACACCGTGGCGACGGCGATGCCGATGTTCTGGCGCATGTTCGCCACCGTGCGCCGCGCCAGCCACACCGCCTCGGGCAGCTTCAGCAGGTCATCGGCCATGAGCGCGATGTCGGCGGTCTCGACGGCCACCGCCGAGCCGGCCGCTCCCATCGCCACGCCGATGTCGGCCGTGGCGAGCGCGGGTGCATCGTTGACGCCATCGCCGACCATCGCCACGGTGTGACCCTCACGCTGGAACGCCAGGACTGCGTTCAGCTTGTCCTCGGGCAGCAGGCCGGCATGGATCTCATCGATACCGGTCGCGGAGCCCACGGCCTCGGCCACCAACGCGGTGTCGCCGGTGAGCATGACGACCTTGCGGACGCCCACCGCGTGCAGGTCGGCGACCATCTGGGCTGCGTCGGGGCGCAGCTCGTCGGCCACGGCGACCACGCCCACGACCTCACCATCCACGGCGACCATCATCGGGGTTCGACCAGCCCCGGCGAGCCGTTCGGCTGTTCGGACTGCCGCCGACGTGCCGGCGATGTCGTACTGCTCGAGCAGCGCCAGATTTCCGATGAGGATCCGGTGGCCGTCGGTGTCGACGGCGATCCCCTTGCCGGGCACCGGTTCGGTGTGCTCGGGAAGTCCGGTCGCGGTGAAGCCCTCTGCTGCTGCAGCATCGAGGATGGTGCGCGCCAAGGGGTGCTCGGAGCCCGCCTCGGCGCGCGCGGCCCACCCGAGGACCTGCCCACGGTCCAGCTGCGGGTCCAGCACGACCACGTCGGTCAGCTGCGGGCGGCCCCTGGTCAACGTGCCGGTCTTGTCAACGGCGACCAGGGTGATCTTCGCGGAGGTCTCCAGGAATTCACCGCCCTTGATCAAGATGCCGTCCTTCGCGGCGCGGCCGATTCCTGCCACGATCGACACGGGTATCGAGATGACCAACGCTCCGGGGCAACCGATGACCAGGATGGTCAGACCCAGGACCACGCTTCCGGTGACCATTCCTGCGACCAGCGCCAGGACCATGATGGCTGGGGTGTACCAGGCAGAGAAGCTGTCCATGAACTGTTGCGTCCTGGCCTTGGCGTCCTGGGCTTCTTCAACGCGGTGGATGATCCGCGCCAACGTCGTGTCTGCTCCGACACCGGTGGCCCGCACCTGGAGGAAACCACCGGTGGAGACCGTGCCCGCGAAGACCTGGTCGCCGACCGTCTTCTCCACCGGGATGGACTCGCCGGTGATCGAAGCCTCGTCCAGCCCCCCGGCCCCATCGATGACCTCACCATCGACGGGGACCTTGGCGCCATTCTTGACCAGCACGGTTTCGCCGGTGATGACCTGCGCGGCAGGGATCTCCACCTGCTGGTCCTCCCGCATGACGATGGCAACGTCCGGCGCAACTGCCACGAGCTCGGCCAGCGCTGAACGCGTGCGGTTCAGCGTCGCCAGCTCGAGCGCATGACCGATGGCGAACAGGAAGGTGACCGCCGCTGCCTCCCAGTACTCGCCGATGATGATGGCACCGATGAAGGCCACGGCCACCAGGAGATCGATGCCGATGACCCTCGCGATGAGGCTGTTGGCAGCCTTGATCACGATGGGAACGCCGGCCACCACCGCCGCAGCCACCATGGTCAGGTTCGCGTAGGTGTCGGTCTCGAACAGGCGATACATGACGAACGCCGCGGCGATCAGGGACCCGGACAGGGCCGGGATCGTCCACCGGCCGTACATGATCTTGGTGAAGGCATTCATGGTGATCACTCCTTCTCGAGCGGCCGGGTCAGAAGGCTGCCGGCGTGGCGGCGTAGCCGGCCTTGCCGACCGCAGCGATCAGGTCATCGACGCTGACGGTGTCGTCGTGGTCGATCTCGATGCGCGCCGAGGCGAAGTGGACCTTCACGCTGTCGACGCCGTCGAGGCGACCGACCCGCTTCTCGATCTTCGCGACGCAGGAGGGACAGGAGAAGCCCTCGGCGCGAAGGATCGTGTGGGTGAGAGCTGCGGTGGCGTCCATGGTCTGTTCCTTGTCCTCGATGTCCACCGCTGTGGTGCGGGGACATCTCCGACGCTACGTACGCCGGCGCCGGCAGACCATGACCTGCGTCAGGTAACCGCAACCGTCCTTCATGGGACGCGGTGGAGCAACGACGCTCAGCTGGGCGGAGGCACGATGACCACCGGGCAACGGGCCAACCGTGCGCACGCATCACCCACCGAGCCCATCGAGCTGTGGATGAGCTGTGCCGTGCCATGTCGACCGACGACGAGAAGATCCGAGGACTCCGAGCAACGCAGGAGGACCTCGACGGGATCGCCCTCGATCGCGTGCCGATCGATGTGTTCGGCATGTTCGGCCAACGCCGAATCGAGCATCGCCTCGGTTCGTTCGCGTGCCGTGGTTCGGTCCTCGCCGGCGGCAACCACCGATGCGCCGACCACCTCGATCCGGCTCAGATCCTCCCGGGCATGACCCACAGCCCATCGCAGCGCCTCTCGGCTCGCGGCGGATCCATCGAATCCGACGGTGATCTTCATCGGGGTTCCTCTCAGGTGGCGTGCGCTGGCTCAGGGCTTCGCGCAGAACTCGCTCAGCATAACTGCGATACTTCTGGCCCCGGGGCAGCGCTCCAACCGTCGCAGCCGTCCCCGAACCTCCACGAAGGAGCCCGATGGAAAACATCTCGTTGACTGCATTGGCTCGTCAGCAGCTGCTCCTCGCGGAGAACGCGACCAGCGGTCGTAGCTCTCGCACCGTCTACGGCGGCCACGAGCACACGTTGCGCCAGACGCTCATCGCCCTGGCTGCCGGGCGACGGCTGGACGAGCACGAGAACCCCGGGGAGGCAACGGTCTACGTCCTGCACGGGAGGGTGCGGCTGGCTGCGGGTGACACCTCGTGGGACGGCGCGGCCGGACACCACATGATCGTGCCCGACGCCCGACACTCGCTGGAGGCGCTCGAAGCGGCCGTGGTGCTGCTCACCACCGCGATGCCACGCTGAGGTCAGTGGGCGTCGAGCTGGTCAACTGGCGTTCGGCCCGTCGGCATCGAGCAGGTTGCGGAGCACGTACTGCAAGATCCCTCCGTGGCGGAAGTACGCGGCCTCGGCTGGAGTGTCGATGCGCGCCGTGGCGGACAGCTCCCGCACGCCGTCGCCGTCCTCGACGCGAATCGTGACCTGGTCGGGGACCGTCTCGGCGCCCGCCAGACCGGCGATCGAATACGATTCGCGACCCGTGAGGCCGAGGGTCTCCGCCGACTCGCCGGCCTGGAACTGCAGTGGGAGCACCCCCATGCCGATCAGGTTGGATCGGTGAATCCGCTCGAACGACGTCGCGAGCACCGCTTTCACCCCCAGCAGCAGCGTCCCCTTGGCGGCCCAGTCCCGCGAGGAACCTGAACCGTAGTCCGCACCGGCGATCACGATCAGCGGCACGCCGTCCGCCGCGTACGCCGTGGCTGCGTCGAAGATCGTGGTCTGCTCACCATCGGCAGGGTGGCGCGTGAAGCCGCCCTCGACTCCGGGGACGAGCTGGTTGCGCAGCCGCACGTTGGCGAAGGTGCCACGGATCATCACCTCATGATTTCCGCGCCGGGAACCGTAGGAGTTGAAGTCACCGGGGGCAACGCCCTGCTCGATCAGATAACGACCGGCAGGCGAGTCCTTCTTGATGGCGCCGGCAGGCGAGATGTGGTCGGTGGTCACCGAGTCGCCCAGCATCACCAGGACGCGCGCGTCGACGATGTCCTCCAGTGGCTCAGGCTCTCGCGGCATGCCGTCGAAGAACGACGGAGAGCGCACGTACGTCGAGGTGTCCTGCCAGGCGAACCTGTCACCCGTCGGAACATCGAGGCCGTTCCAGTTGTCATCGCCGGCAAAGACATCGCTGTAACCCTGGGTGAACATCTTCGCCTCGATGAAACCGTCGACGACCTCGGCTATCTCCTGGGTCGTTGGCCAGATGTCACGTAGGAAGACCGGATGACCATCGGTGTCCTCGCCCAGCGGATCGCTGGTCAGGTTGACGTGCATGGTGCCGGCGAGGGCGTAGGCGACGACCAGCGGCGGCGACATGAGGAAGTTCATCTTCACCTCACCGTGGATCCGGCCCTCGAAGTTGCGGTTGCCCGAGAGGACCGAGCTCACGTTGAGGTCGTGGTCGTTGACCGCGTCGCTGACCTGCGAGATGAGCGGACCGGAGTTGCCGATGCACGTCGTGCACCCATAGCCCACGAGATCGAAGCCGAGCTTCTCCAGGTAGGGCGTGAGGCCAGACTTGTCGTAGTAGTCGGTGACGACACGCGACCCGGGCGCCAGCGAGGTCTTCACCCAGGGCTTGCTGGTGAGCCCCCGTTCGACCGCCTTCTTGGCCAACAGGCCCGCGGCGACCATCACCGACGGATTCGAGGTGTTGGTGCACGAGGTGATCGCTGCGATCACGACCGAGCCGTTGTCGATCGTGGCCTGGCTGCCGTCATCGAACGTGACCGGCGTCGGCTGAGAAGGCCAGTTCTCCCCCGTGCCGGTGGAGCAGACGCTGCTCGGGCGGTCGACCTCGTGATCTCCGCTGACCGAGACGGGGTCACTGGCGGGGAACGACTCTGCAGATGCTTCGTCCAGACCGGTCGGTCCGTGCGTCGAGGATGAACCCGGCTGGTTCGCCAGCAGGCACTGCACCTCTCGTGGTGCCGAAGTCAGCGCGATGCGGTCCTGTGGACGAGTCGGGCCGGCGATCGAGGGTTCGATCGTGCTGAGATCCAGCTCCACGGTCTGCGAATAGGTCGCCTCGTGCGCAGGATCGTGCCAGAGTCCCTGCTCCTTCGCGTACGCCTCGACGAGCGCAATCTGCTCGGGGGTGCGGCCCGTGAGGCGCAGATACGTCAAGGTCACGTCGTCGATGGGGAAGATCGCGCAGGTC